>JAZRSW010000085.1:0-5270 GCA_045651745.1 Acutalibacteraceae bacterium | reverse complement strand
TATTGATTTTATAGATACAATAAGTCATAATGTAGTTGTAGTCTCGGTGTAGAGAATTAACTATGAATTAAGGTGTTGTTAATGAAAAATTACTTTGGCAAAGATTTTATTATTGGATGTAATTATTAGGCATCTGATGTTGGAATAAGAATGTGGGAAGAGTTTAGCGAAGAAACTATAAAAAAAGATTTGAAAATTCTGTCAGAAAACGGAATAAAACTTTTAAGAGTTTTTCCTACTTGGTCTTATTTTCAACCAATTGAAGAAATGCTTGGTTATAAGATGGGATTTTTAGGTTTTTCTTCAGATTCCGGCGATACAATACTACTTGACAATGATGAATCTGCCGGAATAAACGAACTAGCAATGTCTCATTTTGAATTGTTTCTTAGTATTGCTGAACAGTACGATATTAAAATTATCCCTGCACTTATAACTGGTTGGATGAGTGGCGCTATTTTTGCACCTAAAGCACTTATAAGCAGAAATTTATTGACTGATCCATTAGCTCTCAAATGGGAAATTCGTTTTTGCAAGTATTTTGTTAACTATTTTAAAGATAATAAAACGATTGTGGCATGGGACCTGGGAAATGAATGTAATTGCCTTGCAAAAGTTTCATCATCTGCTGAAGCATAGTTGTGGACTGCTTCGATTTCAAATGCTATTCGCTCGGCAGATATTTCAAGACCTATTATATCAAGTATGCATTCGTTGGGTATATTTGGGGAAAGTGAGTGGACATTTTTTAACCAAGCTGAAAATTGTGATGTTTTAACAACCCATCCTTATGCTTCACCGGAAAACAAAACTGACTTAGTGCCGGGAGACTCATTTAAAGCTGTTTTAATGCCCACAGTTGAAACAAAAATTTATAGAGGTGTTTCAAAAAAACCGTGTATTATTGAAGAAACCGGAACATACGGTGAAATGTATATGGATGAAGAGACTACAGCAACCTATTCTTATAATTGTATTATGAATGCTTGGGCACATAATTGTAAAGCTTATTTATGGTGGTTGGGTTTTGACCAAGGTCAGTTGAGATATATTCCATATGGTTATAATAATCGAGCCAGTAATTATGGATTATTTAAAAATGATTATACACCTAAGAAAATTTTAAAAAGTATAAAAAAATTCAACACTATAATTGAAGAATTTGAATTTGGTGATTTACCTGAAGCTGTTGTTGATGGCATATGTGTTTTGCCTCAAAACACTTCAAGCATACAAATTGGTTTACAGTATTTGGTTTAGCTCAGCAAGCCGGAATAAATTTAAATTTCTCTTACATTGAAGATGTTTTGCCTGATGCACCGTTGTATATAGTTCCATCGCTTAATAGCAATTCTGTAAGTGTGAACGCAGTTGAAAAATTAATGAATAAAGTTGAGAATGGAGCTATTTTATATATTTCAGCATCGTATGGCTTTTTTAGAAATTTTGCTAAAGATTTTGGTATTAAAATCAAAAAAATGCTTGAATTAGAAAACGGTTCTGAAAAGTGTTTATTTGAAGAAAATAATGAACAATTTGAACTCATATTGCCACTTGTAAAGAAATTTGATGTTGAGTTGTGTGGTGCCAAAGCCATCGCGCATACATCAGATTGGAATCCTCTGTTCTTTGAATATAATTATGGCAAAGGCAAGTTGTTTCTTCTCTTATCCGGCTTTGAACTTTGGCTTTCGAAGTTGCCTCATACTTTTGATAAAGATTATTACAAAATCTATTCTTATTTGAAGAAGAATGCTGTTACTAAACAAATTCTTAATGCTGAAGATAAATTCGTAACAGTAACTGAGCATTGTCTTAGTAATGGAAATCGTATTGTTGTAGCAATAAATAATCAAAATAAAGCGGTTGATACAATTTTAGGAAGAGCGAATATTACAAAAGTTTTTTATGGTGAAGTATATCAGCAAGACGAACAAGTGTGTGCGGCTTTGAAGGCTAATGATATGGTGGTCTTTGAAATCCGTTGATAAGAAGACACAAGGTAATTGTCCTCGTGTTTAGAATTTAAAATAGAGGAAACACATTTAAGAATTGTGTTTCCTCTATTTTTGTATACCTAATGTTCTGAAAGTGTGTGTAAATAAATCTAAATATATAACAACGTGTATTTTACATATTTTCAAAAGTTTTGAGCCAAACTCTTTTTATAAGCTCATGACCGCAAATCGAAGGATGAACACCATCCCATGTCCAATATGACGGCGGAGCAGATTTACAAGCCTCATCAAAAATAGGCTGAAGTTCAATTAAGGGAAGTGAATATTTTTGGGCAATTTTCTTACATACCGCTGCTTTTTCACCGACATCCTTTTTAAATCTCTCAAGTCTATCGGGGGTTTCCTCTGTATTGCAGGTTGCACTGCCCTCAACCACAAACGGTGCAATAATTATAAGTTTTAATTCAGGACAGGCTGCTTTTATCTCATCGATAAGCATGCAATAAATTTTTTCGAACTTCTCAGTATCTACGCCATTTTGGTGATTGATTTCGTGCCAAGCATCGTTCACACCGATAAAAATACTGGCGTAATCAGGCCTTAGATTGATGAAATCTGCTTTAATTCGGGCATAAAGGTCAACAATTCTGTTGCCACTGACACCGCGATTGATAAACTCGTACTCGTTAGGCTTATCTGCGCCAAGTTGTCCCTTAATTAGATTAGGATAACCAATGCCCATGTTATAAAAATCCTGCTTATTTCTTCCGCAGTCGGTTATAGAGTCACCTTGGAATAAAATTCTTTTAGCCATAATATTACTCCTTTATTTTAAATTGTAAACTCCTTAATGTTTTTCGAGGGGTTTTTAATTATTAATTATTTAACTTAATAAAAAATCTAAAATAAGCATTACAGAAAATCCTGTAAGCAATGCGTAGGTTGCACCCCATTCACTTCCGTGTGAATGAGTTTCGGGTATCATTTCGTCACTGATAACGTAAAGCATTGTACCACCAGCAAATGCTAAGGCAAACGGTAAAATAATCTGTGAAACGGAAACTGCAAAATAACCGATAAGGCAACCGATTATTTCGATAACACCTGTAAAACAAGCACAAAGAAATGTTTTTTTCGGGCTGATACCTGCAGCTAACATAGGGCCAATAATAACCATACCTTCAGGAATGTTTTGTAAAGCAATACCGCCTGCAATCATTAGCGCTTCAGAGGTATTCCCTCCTCCAAAACCAACACCCGAGGCGATACCTTCGGGCAAATTGTGGATTGCAATTGCAGTAACAAATAGTAATACTTTTTCAATATTAGCACTGTTTTTCGGTTTAGGACCTTCAATATCACCGTCAACAAACTTGTGCAGATGCGGTACTAGTCTATCCAAAAGACTGATTGCAACTGCACCCGCAAAAATGCCTAAAATAGTGACGATTATGCCGTATTTACCGCCGTAATCTAATGATGGTAAAATAAGTCCTAAAATTGCGGCCGCCAGCATTATACCTGCTGCAAAAGATAATACAATATCGCTGAATTTATGGGATATACCTTTAAAAATAAATCCAATAATACAGCCGAATATTGTAGCACCGCCTACACCTAAAGCGGTGAGAAACACCATAGTCATATATAAAACCTCAATTTAATGGAAAGTGATTTAAAACCCTCCGCTGAGAAAATTAAATATGTCTGTAAATTTCGGAGGGGTTAACATCGCCGGTAGATGTTTTAGAAATGAGTTTATCAGCGTTTTCGGGGTCGTCAACACTGACAATCATAAGAGCCTTACCTGTAGCATGGCTGATACAAGCATACATATACTTAATTTCGAGTCCGTTATCAGTCAATGTTTTAAGACCTTTAGCAAAACCGCCCGGAACATCGTCAATGGCAATTGCCAAAGTATCGGTGATTTTACAGACAACACCCGATTCTCTTAAAGCTAAAACTGCAGCTTCGGGGTCGCTGACAATCATTCTGACAATACCGTAATCGGTTGTATCAGCCAAGGACAAAGCACTAATATCAATGTTGCTTACTGCTAATGTATCGGCAATTTCATTAAGTCTGCCGGCTTTATTTTCAATAAATGCAGAAACCTGTTTAACTAACATAGTATGTTACCTCCTTAACTTTACTTTCTTATATTTTACGCTTATCGATAACGCGTTTAGCCTTACCCTCACTTCGGGTAATTGATTTTGGATTAACAAGGTGAACACCAACGCCCAATCCTAAAATTGAACGGAGTTTATCCTTGATTTCATTTTCAATCTTTGCGATTGATTTAATATCGTCCGAGAACATACTTTCGCTCATCTCAACATCCAAATCAAATGTATCGGTATTATTAACACGGTCAATAGTAATGAGATAGTTTGGAGTAATATTGCTTCCGCCAACTTCGATGAGAACTTCCTCAATTTGTGACGGGAAAACGTTAACACCACGAATAATAAGCATATCGTGACTTGTACCCATAGGTTTAGCCATTTTGATTAAAGTACGTCCGCAAGAACACTTTTCACGCGATAATACGCAGATATCCTTGGTTCTGTAACGAAGTAACGGGAAACCCTCCTTGGTGATTGAAGTGAAAACAAGTTCACCCTTTGAACCTAACGGTAAAACTTCAAGAGTTTCAGGGTCAATGATTTCGGGTATAAAATGGTCCTCATTTACGTGCATACCGGTTTGCTCTTCACATTCAAAGCTGACACCGGGACCTGAAATTTCGGTCAAACCGTAAATATCATAAGCCTTGATACCGAGTTTAGCCTCGATATCTTTACGCATATTTTCACTCCAAGCCTCTGCACCAAAAATACCGGCTTTGAGTTTAATTTGGTCTTTTATGCCCATTTCTTCGATAGATTCGGCAAGATATGCGGCATAAGACGGAGTACAGCAAAGAATTGTAGCTCCCAAATCTGTCATAAACTGTAATTGACGCTCGGTATTGCCTGAAGACATCGGTAATGTCAAACAACCAACCTTATGTGAGCCACCGTGAAGACCGGGGCCACCGGTGAAAAGTCCGTAGCCGTAGCAAACCTGACAAACGTCTTCATTTGTACCGCCAATAGCTGTAATAGCACGTGCACAGCAGTCTTCCCATAAATCAACGTCTTTTTGAGTATAAAAAGCAACAACACGCTTACCGGTTGTACCTGATGTTGATTGAATTCTGACACAATTTTTAAGGTCTGTTGCCAAAAGACCGTAAGGATAACACTCACGAAGGTCATCCTTAGTGACAAAAGGCAATTTATGAAGGTCCTCAATACCCTTAAT
>JAZRSW010000084.1:0-4446 GCA_045651745.1 Acutalibacteraceae bacterium | reverse complement strand
GTTACCGTGGTCTGCAGTAATCAACACAATGCCGTCCATAGACATTGTAGCTTCACAAACTCTGCCGACGCAGGTGTGAACCGTTTCAACTGCAGTAACAGCTGCCGAGAACACGCCGGTGTGACCAACCATATCGCAGTTTGCAAAGTTCAAAATAATAACGTCATACTTGCCTGACTTAATAGCCTCACAAACCTTGTCACATACAGGTTCGGCACTCATTTCGGGTTGCATATCATAGGTTGCAACAGAAGGGGATTTAACAAGAATTCTGTCCTCACCCTCGTATTCAACCTCTTTACCGCCGTTGAAGAAGAAGGTTACGTGAGCGTACTTCTCGGTTTCGGCAATGCGAAGCTGAGTCATACCCTTTTTGGAAAGGTATTCACCGAGAGTGTTAACCAAAGTCTGCGGTTTGAATGCGATATGAACGTTGGGCATTGTAGCATCATATTGAGTCATACAAACATAGTAAACTTGCTTTCTGCCACCTTTACGCTCAAATACGTTAAAATCATCATCTACAAATGTACGGGTGATTTCACGTGCGCGGTCAGGACGGAAGTTAAAGAACACAACACTGTCACCGTCAACAATGGCCTTACCGCCTGCAATAACGGTAGGAATAACAAACTCGTCGGTCAAATTTTTGCCGTCTTGGTCAATGGTTTCGTAAGATTTTTTAATAGCCTCAACAGCATTGTCGGCCATAATACCGTCGCCCAAAACTGCGGCGTTGTAGAACTTTTCAACACGGTCCCAACGGTTGTCGCGGTCCATACCGTAGTAACGACCCGAAATGGTAGAAATCTTACCAATGCCGATGTCAGCCATTTTCTGCTGAAGAAGGGCGACAAAATCAGCACCTGAAGCAGGGGGGACGTCACGTCCGTCCAAAAGGGCGTGAACATAAACTTCGGTAAGACCGAAAACCTTTGCCATCTCAATCAAAGAATAAAGATGTTCAATGTGGCTGTGAACACCGCCGTCTGAAAGAAGTCCCATAAAATGTAAAGCAGAGTGGTTCTTCTTGCAGTTTTCAATAGCACCTAAGAGTGCTTCGTTTTTGGCGAGTTCACCGTCTTTAGCGGCTTTGGTAATACGGGTCAATTCCTGATAAACAACACGGCCTGCACCGATGTTGGTGTGACCGACTTCGGAGTTACCCATCTGTCCGTCAGGCAAACCTACATCCATACCGGAAGCACCGATTTGAGTAGTTGGACATTCCTTGAAAATCTTGTCAAGGCAGGGGGTTTTGGCTGTGTGAATAGCGTTGCCACTCTTGTCAGGGTCAAAACCGAAACCGTCCATAATTGTTAAAACAATAGGCTTTTTCATCAATGTACCTCTAAATTAAATTCAAAAAATTATTTGCTTGCAGCCTTTACGATAACCGAGAAATCTTCAGCTTTCAAGGAAGCGCCACCGATAAGACCGCCGTCAACGTTTATCTTTGCAACGAGCTCGTCAGCGTTTTTAGCGTTCATAGAACCGCCGTACTGAATAGTAACGGTTTCTGCTACGTCTTTGCCGTAAACTTCAGCGATAGCCTCACGAACAAAGCCGTTACCTTCATCAGCCTGGTCAGCAGTAGCGGTAACACCTGTACCGATAGCCCAAACAGGCTCATAAGCGATGATAACGTTCTTCAACTGTTCAGCGGTAACGTTGGTTAATGCCATCTTGGTCTGGAATTTTAAAAGAGTTTCGGTGTAGCCGAGTTCTCTCTGCTCTAAAGTTTCACCAACACAAACGATAGCGGTCAAACCTGCGTTCAAAGCAGCAAGAGTGCGAAGGTTAACAGTCTGGTCGGTTTCGCCAAAGTACTGTCTACGCTCACTGTGACCGATAACAACATATTTTACGCCTGATTCAACAAGCATTTCAGCGGAAATTTCACCGGTGTAAGCACCTGAAGCTTTGAAGTGAACGTTCTCTGCACCGATTTCGATGTTAGAGCCTTTAGCAGCCTCAACAGCGGCAGGAATGTCAATAAAAGGAACGCAAAGTACAACCTTGCAATCAGCACCTGCTACTAACGGTTTCATTTCATTGATGAGAGCAGTAGTTTCAGCAGGGGTTTTGTTCATTTTCCAGTTACCTGCAATAACGGCATTTCTTAAAGTCTTATTCATTATAGTTTCCTCCAAAATGTGATTTTTATACTATGTCTTTACATACAAACTGCGGCACAACATTATATTGTGCCGCGGTTTAAAATTTTAGTGATAATTACTTATCGTTAACAGCTGCAATACCGGGAAGTTCCTTACCCTCAAGGAACTCAAGCGAAGCACCGCCACCGGTAGAGATGTGACTCATCTTAGGACCGAAGCCCAAGGTGTTAACTGCAGCTGCAGAGTCGCCACCGCCGATAATTGTGGTAGCATCGGTTTCAGCCAAAGACTTAGCAACAGCGATAGTACCTTTTGCAAGTGTGGGGTTCTCAAATACACCCATAGGTCCGTTCCAAACAACAGTTTTAGCAGTCTTTACAGCCTCTGCAAACATTTCTGCAGTTTTAGTACCGATGTCAAGACCCATAGAGTCTGCAGGAATCTTATCTGCATCAACAACGGTTACGTCAACAGGACCGTCAATCGGGTCGGGGAAAGATTTACCTACTGTGCAGTCGATAGGAAGAAGCAACTTAACGCCGTTAGCTTCTGCCTTTGCCATCATTTCTTTACAGTATTCAACCTTTTCCTCATCTAAAAGGGAAGTACCAACACCGTAGCCTTTAGCTGCCAAGAAAGTGTAAGCCATCCCGCCACCAACGATAACAGTGTCAGCCTTGGTGAGAAGGTTCTCGATAACCGGAAGCTTATCTGCAACCTTTGCACCGCCCAAAATGGTGACAAACGGACGTGCAGGGTTCTCAACGGCACCACCCAAGAATTTCAATTCTTTCTGCATGAGGTAACCAACAGCGGCTTCCTCAACATATTCGGTAACACCAACGGTAGAGCAGTGAGCTCTGTGAGCTGCACCAAAAGCGTCGTTAACATAGATTTCGCAAAGAGAAGCCAATTCTTTGGAGAGAGCCTCACCATTCTTGGTCTCTTCTGCACGGTAACGGGTGTTCTGTAAAAGAACCACATCGCCGTCATTCATTTTAGCAACAGCAGCCTTTGCGTTTTCGCCAACTACACAGTCGTCAGCAGCAAAAACAACTTCTTTGCCTAAATGCTCGCTCAAACGAACAGCAACGGGAGCCAAGCTCAATTCAGGCTTGGGCTCACCCTTCGGCTTGCCGAGGTGAGAGCAGAGGATAACCTTACCACCGTCAGCAATAAGCTTTTTAATGGTAGGAAGGGCAGCTACGATACGGTTTTCATCGGTGATGACGCCATTTTTCAAAGGTACGTTGAAGTCACAACGGACAAGAACGCGTTTGCCTTTAACATTAATGTCGTCTACGGTTTTCTTGTTTAATACAGACATTGTTAACATCCTTTCAGATTGATAAATTTTCAACAATCTTATTTTACTTTATTTTTCTGAAATTTTCAAGATATTATTTGAATAAATTAGTGAAAAAATTGATGGGTTATTTATTGAGAATGACTAAAAAGATAAAAGGACTAATTATTCATCAATATAAAATCGGTCACACGTCCACCGTATAGGATTTTCGTCAATATATTCCCAAATTTTTCGGTAATCACATTCATCGCGGATAATATGGTCGTAAAAGCTCGTTTGCCACAAACTTGAAATTGCGGAAGGCATAAATGCCTTCCCTACATTTCGGGTTACGGCAGCCTTGAATTTTCCTATAATGTTTGGAATATCATATTTTTTCGATGTAGGGAACGGATTCATCCGTTCCGTTATAACAACTATCATATGAATGTGGTTCGGCATTATTATAAACTTGTCGATTTTAACATTATCGTAGTGCGATTCAATTTGTAAAATTTCACGATTAACGATTTTACCGATTAGTGATAAATTGACTTGCGATTTATTTAATGCATTACCAATAGAAATTTTGCAAAAAATCGGCTTTTTATCTTTAGTGCAAATTGTTACAAAATACGCACCCTGGGTACTGTAATCGTAGTCTTTTAGCCGAGTTGGTTTACGGACTGGTAGTTTTTCCATAAAATATGCGTTATCACTCATCCCATTTATAGTTATGAAGTTGGCCTTTGTTTTGCAATTCGGGGTAGTTCCATTGTCTTAAAACCTCATAAACGCCGACGCATACTGTGTTGGATAAGTTGAGGCTTCTAGCCTCGCCAATCATCGGCAAGCGTACACATTCGTCGGGGTGTTGTAACAGTAATTCTTCGGGCAAGCCTTTGGTTTCCTTACCGAAGAAAAGATAGCAGTTGTCCTTGTATTCAACATCCGAGTGTGTTTTTCTGCCCTTTGTGGTGAAAAAGGCAAACTGACCGTCATTTTTAGAGAAAAAATCCTCCAAATTATCATAGTAGG
>JAZRSW010000083.1:0-8091 GCA_045651745.1 Acutalibacteraceae bacterium | reverse complement strand
TATAATCCGAGATATACTTTTAGCGATGACGATACTGCTCCGATTGATTGTTATATTAACGGTTCAAAGACTAATCTTACTAATATCAAAATGTTAAGCACAGAATGGCAACATTACGGTTTGGTTATTGATTTGACTGATCATGATGTAGTTTCTTATATCAAAAACAAGTGTGCCTCAAATGGTGATCAACTCTTTGATGAAGTTAGATTTTTCTGCTTCGGTGTAGCGAACAGTGTATATGACAACTTCAGAATCACTGCCGTAAATACAATGGACGATGCCGTTCCGACAAGTGACATTTCATATATTTCCAAAGAAGTTTATCACGATATGGAAACTTACGGCGGATTTTATGAAAGAGTCGAAGGTAAGGCTCATATTATAAACAGCCACGATAAAAAGTATGGCAACGTAATGGAAATTACTTCCGGTGGACAGCGTATCGGATTCACCGATTCCAATATTATTGTTAAGGATAAAAAATATTATATAAGTTTTGACGCCAAAACCACAAACAACACAAGCCGTTATATGTGGTTGATGGTATGTACTACCAATACTACAACTTCACCGCGCTTTATTATCAGTGATACTTCTCATACCAACGCTAACAATGGCACTGCAAACGATAAAGGCGCAACCGACTATATAGTTGCCGAAAACGGTAATGCGTTTAGGTATTATATTGATGGTGTGGAGGTCACTCGTGACAACTTTAAGCTATCGGGTGATTGGCATAAATATACCCTTGTTATTGATACTTCCGACCCCGATTTGATTGCAAGATCTAATGCAAGTTCGGGTCAAATCAAGAATTTGCTTAGCGGAGATGCAAAATATTTCTACTTTGGCACCGATAACGCTTGGTTTGACAATTTCAGAATGGTTGAGGTAAGCAAAGCAACCGAAACTATTTCTAAAGAAAAAGCTCTTAAAGATGTAGAAGTATCTTGCCGTGAAGCAGGCACATCGGTTAACGGTGATTATATTTCGGCAGGCTTGCGCTTTAAAGCCAAATTGCCGAGTGGCGTTGTCGCAAATGCCGAAGAAATCGGTTTTGTTGCTGCACCTTCTTCGATTGCCAAAGATACTGCAGACTGGTATAAACTCGAAAACGGTGTGAACAGTATTGCACGTTCGGTACTTGTTAAAGACAATATACGTAATTATATTTATGCAACAGATGGCGATGATACATATTATCAGTTGGTATTTACCGACCTTTCAACAAAAGACGGTAAGACTGCGTATAACAGACGTTTTTCGGCTGTTATGTATGTTAAAACCAACGGCAAGTATGATTACTATCCGTTAGGTGAGGCATCGTATCATCAGGTTAAGGGTATTGACAATTTCTTTAACTTCAACGAGAAAAACCTTGATGTCAGTGCGATGGCTTCTAATGATTATAAGGTTGTTTATAATGCCGAAGAGTATAATACTTGGGTTGTAAAGAACCAGATTACCAAGTTACAACAAGCCCTTAATAATAAAGGCTTTGGCGTTGAGGATATTGAAGTAAGAGCAGATACAACGCTTGATGTAGGTAGTTATGAAATCATTATCGGCAACACAAACCGCGGTACTGTTGGTAACGTTGCCTTGTTGAGTAATAAGAACAACTATGCTATCCGTATCGATGGCTCTAAGGTTTATGTAATGGCGGGAAGTACATACGCTTTACAATCTGCTGTTTATGAACTTGAAACAATGGTTAATGCCGGTAAGATTACCGAAAAAGAGGGTTCATATATAGAAACAGCCATTATGAATTCGTCCTCGGAGTTTAAGTTGGTATGGCAGAGTGAGTTTGATGACCCTAACACTGTAACTTATAACAGTAACAATTTAGCATCTATCAAAAACTGGTGGGTTGACTCGATTAATATTAATACCACAAACACAGAATTGATAGCAGGAAGTAAGGCGTTCCTTGTTTCGGATAGAGAAACTCTTCTTTGGGACAACAAGGGATACTTGGTTTTAAGAGCGGTCAGAAAAGATGATAGTATAATCAAGTATGAAGACAGAGAAGATTGGTCCGGTAACGAGAATTTGATGTATAAGGAACAAGGCGGTATCCATTGTAGTACAATGGAATTCAACTACGGTTATGTTGAAATGCGTGCCCGTATTCCCGACGGTAAGGGTATTTATTCTTCATTCTGGTTACAAGGATATGATAACGGAACCACTCCGACAGTTGAAATTGATATTTTCGAAAGTAATGGTTCACAGGCAAAGTTTGTTCCGAATATTCACTGGTGGGGACTTGACACAATCGCCAATAAATGTGACCCTGCTAACAAAGACTTCTTCGAAAAGTTGCTTAGTGTAAGAGGCTCTTCTTCGGGCAGTATTTCGTATAACAAGGGAACTCCTACCAGTTATGAATGGACGGAGATATTCACTGATTATGAGTGGTATCAGACAAAGAAAACTTGGGTAGACGGTTATGGTAAAACTTATAACAAGTTCTATCCCAAGCCGACGACTGCTGAAAAGGCTATGGTTTTCAGTGAGCCTAACAAATTGTATAATGAATGGCATACTGTAGGTCTTCTCTGGACAGATGAAGTGATGGAATTTTATTGCGACGGCGTTCTTTATCACAGTCGTGATATTAAGGATTTCAAATATCCTGACGGAACTCACGCATTTGATAATCAGTTTCAAAACATCATTGGCAGTTTCAACCTTGGTTGGAGCGGCAGAACAAGTCCGACAGAGGATTCAACCAGTTCGGAATATCCTTCGTGGGAAAAGAATGCTGACGGAATCGATTGTTTGAACTATTATATCGATTACTTCCGTTTATATCAGATTGATAAAAACTGGAGACCGGCTTCTGATTCCAGATACAAATAATCATAAAACCTTCCGCAAATTGATTTGCGGAAGGTTTGTTTTTAGCAATAAATATTCAATATAATCGTTGACTTAAAATAGATGTTTTGGTAAAATGTAAACAGATAATATATTGTAAGGCGTATATAAATGGCAAAGAAATTTTTATCTTTAATTTTGGCTTTGTGCTTGACTTTTGGCTTAATTTCGCTTGTCGGTTGTGGCAAGTCTTCAGATGACAACTCTAACGGAGGCGTTGATATGGGTATCATTTCCAAAGAAAAAGTCAATTATATAAACAATGATGGCAGCTCGGTGTATAGAATTGTACGTCCGCAGGGCGATACAAGTACCGGTTCTGCTGCTTCCTTTATATTTAAACAAATGAAGGACGGCTTGGGAGTTAATGTTAAAAATGTCAGTGACGAGGAAGACGGAACCGACGTTTATGAAATTTTAATTGGCGACACCAACCGCCCCGAGTCTACACAAGCAATGGATTATTTTTACGCTAAAGATATGGGCAGATATAATGATTTCATCATTTGCACAATCGGCAAGAAAATTGTAATTAACGGCGTTAGTAACGATGCATTGAACAATGCTGCAGACTATTTCGTAAAGAATTATATAAAAAAAGATGGTATCGAGTGCGGTATTGAGTACCTTTATGCCACCGAGGGTGACTTTGGAAGCATTACTGTCAACGGAACATCAATTGGCAAGTTCAGACTTATTTGGGATACAACGACACGTTCTTGGTTAATTCAAGAAGAGGTCAGAAAGGCTCAAGAGTATATAAAATCGACAACGGGATATCAATTAAATCTTAAAGAGGATATTAAAACTGCCGAGGCTGAATATGAAATTTCAATCGGTAACACTGTCCGCGCAATGAAACCCGAAAATGATTATTCTTATGAGGATTGGGAAATTAAAATTTCGGGCAAAAAGATTGGAATTTTAGGCGGTAGCACCTATGCCGTTCAGGTTGCCGTAACCGAATTTACAAAAATGCTTGAAAAAGGCACTTTGACCGATGCCGATTCAAAAGTAGGAACCTATAGTGAAACTATTTTGGGTTACGATTCGGGAACGTATTATACTTTAAAATGGGGCGATGAGTTTGACGGTGATTCGCTTGATTTAACCAAATGGAACCACCCAACCGATAGCCGTGAGGATGGTAATATGCAAAACGACGATAGCACCGTTTATGTTCAAGACGGTAAAATCGTAATGCTCGGCGGCAAGCGTGACGATGGCACGTATTATCATTGTAGCGGTATTCAGACCAAAGGCACTATGAGTTTTAATTTTGGCTATTTGGAAATGCGTGCAAAAATCCCCGACGGAAAAGGAGTTTATTCTTCTTTCTGGACAACCGGTGGCGGACTTGAGATTGATATTTTTGAAAGTCTTGGTTTGGCAAAAACTCAAAGAGCTAATATCCATTATTGGTACGCAGACGGTGGTCATACATCACTTGACAGCGGTCTTTATGGTGTGGGCGAAGGTCAGGTAAACGGAAATGACCGTCAGTATGTTGTAAAACAAGGATTATTGTCCGACCAATTCCGCACCATCGGACTTTATTGGACGCCTGAAGAAATCACATTTATATATGACGGTGAGGTTTATTATACTCAACCGTCTGACGAGTATCATTTTGATAAATATCAAAGAATTCTCGCAGGTTTTAACCTCGGCTGGCCCGGCAGAACTGCTCCGGACGAAAGTTTAGAGTTCCCGCTTGAGTATCATATTGATTATATCCGTCTTTTCCAGATTGACGGACAGGGACTTAAATTTAGTTAAAGAAAAATCACCCGAATTAATCGGGTGATTTTTCTTTTGTTATAAATTGTTTAAATATTCGATAATATCCAAAAATTTTTCGGTGACGCTGTCTTTTTTTAAATACAACGGGTGGTGAGGATGTCCTTTTTGCTTGGAACGGACACCTGCGGTATACCAGTTTGCGCCAAATGATTGCCCGATTTCTATCATTTCTCGGACACAATCCTTTAAATAGGGGCGTTTTTCAATAATTGTACCCCAAGCCGCCCAGACGGCAGGTGTATGACCGTTTTTGTAAAGAGAAAGTATGTGGCGGAACGCTAACATATTTTCATTGTGCATTACGCCGTTAAACTCGGGGTCCATATCATCAGGGTCGGTTGCTCTTTGGGGGTAGACGTTGAACATAATAAACGAGTCGTACCCGTTAAAATGAGCTATTCTCTCAACGCTTTTCAATGTGTTGTCTAAATTGTCAGGCTCGGCAGTAGAGGGGTTAATTCCAATGCAAATCAACGGATTATCACCCTTTGTGCCCAATATGTAACGGTATTCGGAGTATCGGCAGGGAACGTACAACCACTTTTCAGCGTCATATTCGTGTAAAGTGGACTGTTCCTCTGCCAACGCGTCCGAAAACCGCAAAATAGTCTGTTCTTGCGAAACTGTCGACGGAATATGCATTAGTCGGCATCCTTTCCGCAACAGCGCTTGTATTTTAACCCGCTTCCGCATGGGCAAAGAGCGTTTTTACTTACAACGCCTTTACCTCTGACGGTGGTATTTTTATCGGTTTTTTCTTCCTCGGCAATCTTTTGTCGTTTAGGCTCTTCATCGTTACGACGAAGTTGAGCGCAAAGCACCATTTTGGTTGTGTCCTCGCGGATAGATTCGGTCATGGCGTTGAACATATCATATCCTTCGTTGCGGTATTCAACAACGGGGTTGTGCTGACCGTAGGCACGAAGACCGATACCCTGACGAAGTTCGTCCATAGCGTCAATGTGGTCCATCCAATGAGTATCAACACTGCGTAAAAGCATTACGCGTTCAATTTCGCGCATAGCCTCACTGCCGTATTCTGCTTCCTTTTTCTCGCAGATGTCAACCGCGCGGTTAATAAGCATCTCGGCGATATCGTCTTTTTCAAGGCGGTTTAACTCTTGGACAGAATAGCGGAAATCGTTGTCACTGGCTAACCAACCGCGGAAGTAGTCACGAAGTCCGTCAAAGTTCCAATCTTCAGCAACAGTGCCCGTAAGGTAAGTGTCAACGCTCGACTCGATAGTATCGGTAATCATTTTTCTTACGGTGGCTTGGATATCCTCGCCGTCTAAAACGCGGTTGCGCTGGGTATAAATCAGTTCACGTTGCTTGTTCATAACATCGTCATAATCAAGCACCGATTTTCTAATGCCAAAGTTTCGACCCTCAATTTTCTGTTGAGCGCTTTCGATTGTTTTGGTGAGCATACCGGCTTCAATCGGCATATTTTCGTCGATTTTCATTAAACTCATTGCGGCATTTATGCGGTCGCCGGCAAAAAGTCGCATCAAATCGTCTTCCAAAGCAATATAGAATTTACTTGCACCGGGGTCGCCCTGACGTCCTGCGCGACCTCTTAACTGATTGTCAATTCGGCGGGATTCGTGACGCTCGGTACCGATGATAAACAAACCGCCTGCATTACGGACCTTTTCTGCCTCGGGGGCAATTTCCGCTTTAAACTGCTCGTGGAACTTTTGGTATTCCTCGCGTGCTTTTAAAACATCGGCATCATCGGTATCGGCAAAACCGGTAGCTTCAGAGATAAGCTCCTCGCTGTAACCGAGTTTGCGAAGTTCGGATTTTGCCAAATATTCGGCATTACCGCCGAGCATAATGTCGGTGCCTCGACCCGCCATATTAGTAGCAATGGTGACCGCGCCGAATTTACCTGCCTGGGCGATAATTTCAGCTTCCTTGTCGTGGTATTTTGCATTCAAAACATTGTGCTTAATGCCGTTCTTTTTAAGAATAGCACTCAAAAGTTCGGACTTTTCAATCGAAATTGTACCGACAAGTACGGGTTGACCTTTTTTGTGGCACTCTAAAATATTGTTGACAACGGCACCAAATTTTGCACGTTCGGTTTTGTAAATTACATCTTGCAAATCTTCGCGGATAACGGGTTTGTTGGTTGGAATTTCTACAACATCAAGCTTGTAAATCTGCTGGAATTCAGCCTCTTCGGTCATAGCAGTACCTGTCATACCGGCTAATTTATTGTAAAGGCGGAAGAAGTTTTGGAAAGTGATGGTTGCCAAAGTTTTGGACTCGTGTGCAACCTTGACACCTTCTTTTGCCTCAATTGCTTGGTGCAAACCCTCATTATAACGGCGTCCGTACATAATACGTCCCGTAAACTCGTCAACGATTAAGACCTCGCCGTCCTTTACAACGTAATCAACGTCGCGTTTCATTATACCGTAGGCGCGGATGGCCTGCTGAACGTGGTGTGATATGGTGATATTGTCGGGGTCGTTAAGGTTTTCAATGCCGAAAAATGCCTCGGCTTTCTGAACGCCTTGCGCAGTCAAAGTACAAGTTTTGGCCTTTTCGTCAACAACATAATCGCCCTCAATTTTTTGTTGTTCGTCGGTCATTTTA
The DNA here is from genome assembly GCA_045651745.1 of Acutalibacteraceae bacterium. GTDB lineage: Bacteria > Bacillota > Clostridia > Oscillospirales > Acutalibacteraceae > UMGS172. Next base: position 792 of record JAZRSW010000083.1, on the reverse strand, counting down.
GAATCGGTCTCGGCAATGCGGACGCACTTCAAACCGCGGGCAAATTTGTTGGCAGAAAGGTAAAGGTCGGAGGATTTGTCACCTCGACCCGAAATAATAAGCGGAGTTCTTGCCTCGTCAATTAAAATCGAGTCAACCTCGTCAACGATTGCGAAGTTGTGACCGCGTTGAACTCGTTGCTCTTTGTAAATGACCATATTGTCACGCAGATAGTCAAAGCCTAATTCGTTGTTGGTGCAGTAGGTAATGTCAGCGTTGTAGGCTTCCTTTTTGGCGTCGTTGTCCATACCCGGCACAATAAGTCCGACAGTTAATCCTAAAAAGTTATAAATCTTACCCATCCACTCCGAGTCACGTCGGGCGAGGTAATCGTTAACGGTTACTATGTGAACGCCCTTGCCGGTTAAAGGATTAAGATAGGCGGGCAGGGTGGCAACCAAGCTTTTACCCTCACCGGTACGCATTTCGGCAATTCGGCCTTGGTGTAAAATGATACCACCCAAAATCTGAACAGGGAAGTGTTTCATTGAAAGCACACGCCAGGAAGCCTCACGGCAGACGGCAAAAGCGTCAGGCAAAATCGCGTCAAGCGGTTTGCCTTCGGCTAACTGTGCTTTAAGCTTGTCGGTCATTCCCTTTAATTCGTCGTCCGACATTTTGGAATATTTTTCTTCTAAATCTAAAACTGCTTGTTGTAACGGCAGAATTCTTTTAATTTCTTTTTCACTGTAATTGCCGAAAAGTTTTTGTAAAAAGCCCATTAGAATTTCTCCTGACATTTATGTTTTGCCA
>JAZRSW010000082.1:0-29373 GCA_045651745.1 Acutalibacteraceae bacterium | reverse complement strand
GGATTTCCATCTCAACGAGGTCGAGAAGTTCAGCGTCATCAACAAGGTCAGTTTTGTTCATGAAAACAACGATGTAGGGAACGCCAACCTGACGAGCGAGAAGGAGATGTTCCTTGGTCTGAGCCATAGGACCATCAGTAGAAGCGATAACAAGGATAGCACCGTCCATCTGAGCAGCACCGGTGATCATGTTCTTAACATAGTCAGCATGTCCGGGGCAGTCAACGTGAGCATAGTGACGGTTGTCAGTCTCGTACTCAACGTGAGCGGTGTTAATTGTGATACCACGCTCTCTCTCTTCGGGAGCCTTATCGATGTTGGAATAATCCTCGAAAGAAGCCTGACCCTTAAGAGAAAGGTACTTGGTGATTGCTGCAGTAAGAGTGGTTTTACCATGGTCAACGTGACCAATGGTACCAATGTTTACGTGCGGCTTGGAACGTTCAAATTTTGCCTTTGCCATTGTAATTTCCTCCTTAAAATAGGTAAATAATTTAAAAGATTAGATGTGCTAACGCTATTTTATCAAAAAGCGTCAGAAAAAGCAAGAGAAATATTAAAAAATATTATTCACTCTTGGTTCTTGCAGAAATAATTTTCTCAGCAATAGACTTCGGTACTTCCTTGTAGCCATCCGGCTCCATGGTGTACTGGCCACGACCCTGAGTTTTTGAACGAAGGTCAGTAGCGTAACCGAACATATCACCGAGCGGAACGTGTGCGTTAATCTGCTTAACGCCACCCATTCTGTCTTCGAAGCCCTGAATCTCACCACGGCGAGAGTTAAGGTCACCGATAACGTCACCCATATAATCTTCGGGAACGATAACAACAACCTTCATAATGGGCTCCATCAAAACGGGGTCAGCTTTTCTACATGCATCTTTGAATGCCATAGAACCGGCAATCTTAAATGCCATTTCAGAAGAGTCAACCTCATGGTAAGAACCGTCATAAAGTTCTACCTTAACGTCAACAACGTTGTAACCGGCGAGGACACCGCTCTGCATTGCGCCCTTAATACCGGCGTCAACAGCAGGGATATATTCCTTCGGAATAGAACCACCGACAACTGCGTTGATAAACTCGTAACCCTTACCGGTTTCGTTGGGTGACAGTCTGATTTTAACATGACCGTACTGACCTTTACCACCGGACTGACGAGCGTACTTGCAGTCAACATCGGAACTCTTACGAACGGTTTCTTTATAAGCAACCTGAGGCTTACCAACATTAGCTTCAACCTTAAACTCACGGAGCATACGGTCAACGATGATTTCGAGGTGAAGTTCACCCATACCAGCGATAATGGTCTGACCGGTTTCTTCATCGGTGTAGAACTTAAATGTCGGGTCCTCTTCAGCCAACTTAGAAAGGGCAATACCCATTTTCTCCTGGCCTGCCTTGGTCTTAGGCTCAATAGCAACACGGATAACCGGCTCAGGGAAATTCATAGACTCGAGAATAATCGGGTTCTTTTCGTCACAAAGAGTATCACCGGTGGTGGTATTCTTAAGACCTACTGCTGCGGCGATATCACCGGAGTAGCAAACCTCAATATCTTCTCTGTGGTTAGCGTGCATCTGTAAGATACGGCCAAGTCTTTCTCTGTTTCTCTTAACCGAGTTATAAACGGTTGAACCGGCTTCAACAGTACCGGAATATACACGGAAGAAGCAAATTTTACCAACGAATGGGTCGGTTGCAATCTTAAATGCAAGAGCAGCAAACGGACCTTCGTCACCGGTATGACGTACGTCTTCTTCTTCAGTATCAGGGTTAATACCCTTAATATCAGCAACATCGGTAGGTGCCGGCATATAGTCAACGATAGCGTCGAGCAACGGCTGAACACCCTTGTTGCGATAAGAAGTACCACAGCACATAGGAACCATCTCGTTAGCGATGGTAGACTTGCGGATGATAGCCTTCATCTGTTCAACAGTCGGCTCCTCACCCTCAAAGTATTTCTCCATAAGTTCCTCGTCCTGCTCAACGATATGTTCGATGAGTTCCTGACGGTACTTTTCTGCGAGTTCCTTCATATCCTCGGGGATTTCCTCGTGGCGAACATCTTTACCGAGGTCATCATAATAAACTTCTGCATTGTTTTCAACAAGGTCGATAATTCCCTTGAATGTATCCTCAGAGCCGATAGGCAACTGAATGGGAACAGCATTACACTGGAAACGCTCCTTAACCATGTTGAGAACGTTATAGAAATCGGCACCCATAATGTCCATCTTATTGACATAAATCATACGGGGTACCTTATACTCGTCGGCCTGTCTCCAAACAGTTTCCGACTGAGGCTCAACACCGCCCTTTGCACACAAAACGGTAACAGAACCGTCAAGTACGCGGAGTGAACGCTGAACTTCAACAGTAAAGTCAACGTGTCCGGGAGTGTCGATAATATTGATACGGTGCTCTTTCCAGAAACAGGTGGTAGCAGCGGAGGTAATGGTAATACCTCTCTCCTGCTCCTGCTCCATCCAGTCCATAGTAGCGTCACCGTCGTGGGTTTCGCCTATCTTATGGGTTTTACCGGTATAGAACAAGATACGCTCGGTAGTCGTAGTTTTACCTGCGTCAATATGAGCCATAATACCAATATTTCTTGTTTTTTCAAGTGTTACCTTTCTTGGCATAAAAACCTCCTAACCCGAAATACGGGTTCAAACAAAAATATCAGCAAATTACCATCTGTAGTGAGCAAAAGCCTTATTAGCTTCAGCTGTTCTGTGCATTTCTTCACGCTTCTTAACTGCGCCGCCCACACCGTTGATGGCATCGAGAATCTCGTTAGCGAGACGCTCTTTCATAGTAGCCTCCGAACGTGCACGACTGTAAGTTGTCAACCATCTTAAAGCAAGAGTCTGCTTTCTTTCGGGGCGAACCTCGAAAGGAACCTGATAGGTTGCACCGCCCTTACGGACAGCCTTACACTCTAACTGGGGCATTACATTCTCTAAAGCCTGCTCGAAAACTTCAATAGCTTCCTTACCGGTCTTTTCTGCGATGATGTCAAATGCACCGTAAACGATTTTTTGAGCAACACCCTTCTTACCGTCTAACATAATGTTGTTGATAAGACGGGTTACGATTTTGGAATTGTAAAGCGGATCGGGCAATACATCACGTTTTGCGATAATACCTCTTCTTGGCACTTTAACTTCCCTCCTTCACATAATGATATCATAGGTACTCGAGTGACAAATCCCGTTAGTCCCATCAGAGGCGTTATACATTATATATAAACGCCGCTTATGAAAACAGCGACTGAAAGATTCGTCGTTAATAGTTTAAGACATTTTATTTAGCGGCTGCCTTAGGACGCTTTGCGCCGTACTTCGAACGGCTCTGTAATCTGTTAGCAACACCCTGAGCATCGAGTGTACCTCTGATGATGTGATAACGCACACCAGGGAGGTCCTTGACACGTCCGCCTCTGATAAGGACGACCGAGTGTTCCTGCAAGTTGTGGCCGATACCGGGAATGTAGGCTGAAACTTCGATACCGTTGGAAAGACGTACTCTGGCAATTTTACGGAGAGCCGAGTTCGGCTTTTTAGGAGTCGAGGTCTTAACTGCAGTACAAACACCTCTCTTCTGCGGAGAGTCGTTGTCTGTGAGGCTGCGCTTCATAGAGTTATAACCCTTCAAAAGAGCAGGAGCCTTAGCCTTCTTCTCGATGGTCTCACGACCTGAACGGACTAACTGGTTAAAGGTTGGCATATTACACCTCCTCAAAAAATAATGTATACGACGCAGGCAGAATTTCTCCTGCCTGCGTAATATAAATTGTAAAGATGTGGACAAAGTTCCACACGTTAGATGATTTTATCACCTAATACATATATTTGTCAAGTATTTTCTAAAAAATACCTGAAATTTGAGAAGTTTATTACTCAACTTCTGCTACAACTGCTTCTGTTTCTTCAAGCACAGTTGTTTCTACGTCTTCAGCGGTAAACTCGGCTACTTCCAATTCATCATCTTCGTGGTAGCATTTCATACCTGTACCAGCAGGAACAAGCTTACCGATGATAACGTTTTCTTTAAGACCGAACAACGGGTCAACCTTGCCCTTAATAGCGGCATCAGTAAGAACACGTGTTGTTTCCTGGAAGGATGCTGCCGACAAGAACGACTCGGTTGCCAAGGAAGCCTTGGTAATACCAAGCAAGGTGTACTCGTAGGTAGCAAGGCTCAAGCCTTCTTCACCTGCATCGATACGTACCTGAATAGCATCATTAGCCTCATAAACTTCACCACGGTCAACCATAGTGTTGGGTATGAAGTTGGTGCTACCTGCATCAACGATACGGAACTTACGCATCATCTGACGGATGATAACCTCAATGTGTTTATCATTGATTTCAACACCCTGTGAACGGTAAGCATTCTGAATTTCCTTAATGATATACTCCTCAACAGCACCGGGACCGCTGGTTGCAAGGATATCGCTCGGAGCGATAGAACCTTCGGTCAACTGCTGACCCTTAACGATTTCGTCACCGTTAGCAACGCACAAACGATAGCCAAACGGAATAGCATAGCGACGCTCATCAGCTTTTTCACTGTCAGTAACGATAACAACACGAGTTTTCTTATCCTCTGTGATGGTAACAGTACCGTCAATTTCGGAAAGAATTGCACTGTGCTTAGGTCTGCGTGCTTCGAAAAGCTCTTCAACACGGGGAAGACCCTGAGTAATATCTTCGGTTGATGCGATACCACCGGTATGGAAAGTACGCATGGTAAGCTGGGTACCGGGTTCGCCGATAGACTGAGCGGCAATAATACCAACAGCCTCACCTACTGTTACCGGCAAGCCGGTAGCAAGGTTATTACCGTAGCACTTCTTACATACGCCGTGTTTAGAACGGCAGCAAAGAATTGAACGGATATAAACTGAATCATAACCTGCATCGACGATTTTCTTTGCATCGTCATCGGTCATCATATGGTCGTTATTAACAATGATTTCGCCGGTTTCTTTATCAACAACCGGGTTCAAGAGGTAACGGCCGTGCAAACGCTCGGGGAACTGCTCAATAACCTGATTGCCTTCCATAATAGCGCTAACCTTAAGGCCTTCAACAGTGCCGCAGTCGTCGTCACGGATGATAACATCCTGCGAAACATCAACCATTCGGCGGGTCAAATAACCGGAGTCAGCAGTACGAAGAGCGGTATCAGCAAGACCTTTACGAGCACCACGCGAAGAAATGAAGTATTCAAGTACGTTCAAGCCTTCACGGTAGTTAGCACGAATCGGAATTTCAATAACAGCACCAGAAGTATTGGAAATAAGTCCACGCATACCTGCAAGCTGTTTAATCTGGCTCATAGAACCACGAGCGCCTGAATCAGCCATCATGAAAATCGGGTTGAACTCATCAAGGTTGCCCTTCAGAGCGTCAGCGATTTCGTCGGTAGCGTCATTCCAAGTCTTAATAACCATAGCCAAACGCTCGGTATTGGTTAAGAAACCGCGACGATACATCTTCTTGACTTCGTCAATCTGCTTTTCTGCTTTAGCGATGATTTCCTTTTTCTGCGGCGGAATGATAGCATCCGAAACAGCAACGGTAATAGCACCGCGAGTAGAATACTTAAAGCCGGTAGCCTTAATTTTATCAAGAACGATAGCAGTTTCAGAAGTACCGTAGTTCTTAATGCAACGGTCAATAATCTGACCTAACTGCTTCTTGCCTACCTTGAAGTTGTTAATCTCATCTCCCGAGGTAATGCGGAGAGTATTCTCATCCTTCGGAGTGAAGCAAACTTCAAGTTTAAATTTATTAGCGGGATTAGAACGGTCAACAAAGCCCAAGTTCTGCGGTATGGATTCGTTAAAGATAATGAAACCAACGGTACACCAGATAAGACCCTTTTCACCGTCTTTTTCCATTCTTACACGAATCGGAGCGTGAAGTCCGACAACACCGTCCTGATAAGCCATAATAGCCTCATTAGTGTCACGGAAAACCTTATTTGCGCCCGGTTCGTCAGGTTTAACAACGGTCAAATAGTAAGAACCGAGAACCATATCCTGTGTAGGAACGGCAACCGGCTTACCGTCTGACGGTTTAAGCAAGTTGTTTGCAGCAAGCATAAGGAAACGAGCCTCTGCCTGTGCTTCAGCCGACAAAGGTACGTGAACAGCCATCTGGTCACCGTCGAAGTCAGCGTTATAAGCGGTACATACCAACGGGTGCAACTTCAATGCACGACCCTCGACGAGTACCGGCTCGAAAGCCTGAATGCCGAGTCTGTGAAGTGTAGGTGCACGGTTCAAAAGTACCGGATGGTCTTTAATAACGATTTCGAGAGCATCCCAAACCTCTGTTCCTGCTCTTTCAACCATTTTTCTTGCAGTTTTTACGTTAGAAACGATACCTGTCTCTGCAAGCCTCTTCATAATGAAGGGTTTAAAGAGTTCGATAGCCATTTCCTTCGGCAAACCGCACTGATACATTTTAAGTTCAGGTCCAACAACGATAACCGAACGACCGGAGTAGTCAACACGCTTACCGAGCAAGTTCTGACGGAAACGTCCCTGCTTACCTTTAAGCATATCAGACAATGACTTCAATGCACGGTTATTAGGACCGGTTACAGCCTTACCGCGACGACCGTTATCAATCAAAGCGTCAACAGCTTCCTGCAACATTCTCTTTTCGTTACGAACGATAATGTCAGGAGCGCCAAGCTCAAGAAGTCTCTTCAAACGGTTGTTACGGTTGATAACTCTACCGTAAAGGTCATTCAAGTCACTTGTAGCGAAACGACCACCATCAAGCTGTACCATCGGACGTAAATCGGGAGGAATTACCGGAATAACATCCAAAATCATCCATTCAGGACGGTTGCCTGACTGACGGAATGCTTCCATAACCTCAAGACGCTTTAAAAGTCTTACTCTTTTTTGGCTGGTTGCATCCTCAAGCTCTGCAATAAGTTCATTGCAGGTTTCTTCAACATCAATTTCCGAAAGAAGTTTTTTGATGGCTTCGGCACCCATTCCTGCCTCAAAGTCATCCTCATACTTCTCGCGCATATCGTTGTACTGAGCTTCAGTCAAAAGCTGTTTTTTCTGCAACGGAGTATTACCGGGGTCGGTAACAATGTACTGTGAGAAGTACAAAACCTGCTCTAACAGTCTCGGTGAAACGTCAAGTACAAGTCCCATTCTCGAAGGAATAGTCTTATAGTACCAAATGTGTGATACGGGAGCGGCAAGTTCAATAGTACCCATACGCTCACGACGGACCTTTGCTCTTGTTACTTCAACACCGCAACGGTCACAAACCTTGCCCTTGTAACGAATTCTCTTATACTTACCGCAATGGCATTCCCAGTCCTTCTGAGGTCCGAAAATACGCTCGCAGAAAAGACCGTCACGTTCGGGTTTTAAGGTACGATAGTTAATAGTCTCAGGCTTTTTAACCTCACCATAAGACCAGCTTCTTATCTGTTCAGGAGAAGCAAGACCAATTTTTATAGATTCAAAATCAATATTTTCCATTAGTTTCGTCTCCTTTCAATTATTCTTCATCGTCGAAGCCGTAATCTTCATCAGCGGCTTCTTCTATAATAGCTTCACCGTTTTCGTCTTCAAGACCGAAGCCTTCAAAACTGTCTGCAACGGTTTCTTCCTGGAATTCGGGAACATCCGACATTGCAGAGGTAAAGCCCATATCCTCATCGTCATCAAAGGTCTGTTTCAAGTCGATTTCATTGTTTTCCTTATCCAGAACCTTAATATCAAGACCCAAAGACTGCAATTCTTTAATAAGAACCTTAAACGATTCGGGAACGCCTGCCTTCGGAACATTCTGACCCTTAACAATAGCCTCATAGGTCTTGACACGGCCGACAACGTCATCGGACTTAACAGTCAAGATTTCCTGCAAGGTGTAAGCAGCACCGTATGCTTCCAAAGCCCAAACTTCCATTTCACCGAAACGCTGACCACCGAACTGTGCCTTACCACCCAACGGCTGCTGAGTAACAAGTGAGTACGGACCGGTAGAACGTGCATGAATCTTATCGTCAACAAGGTGATGCAGTTTGAGGTAATACATATAACCTACGGTTACCTTATTATCAAACGGCTCACCGGTACGTCCGTCATAAAGCTGAGTTTTAGCATCCTCAGTGAACGGAATCTTGGAGAAGTCAAGCTTTGCGCTTCCCTTATCCTGATACTCATCACTCTTGGTGAACTCTTCAGCCTTGCGGAACATATCCTTAATGTCAGACTCGTGTGCACCGTCAAATACAGGGGTGCAAACCTTCCAACCCAAAGCCTTAGCGGCATAACCCAAGTGAACTTCAAGCACCTGACCGATGTTCATACGGGAAGGAACGCCAAGCGGGTTCAAAACTATGTCAAGCGGAGTACCGTCAGGTAAGAACGGCATATCTTCAGAAGGTAAAATACGGGAAACAACACCCTTGTTACCGTGACGTCCTGCCATTTTATCACCGACAGAAATCTTACGCTTCTGTGCGATATAGCAACGAACAACAAGGTTAACACCGGGATTGAGTTCTGAACAGTTAGAACGGTCGAATACCTTGACGTCTACGATAGTACCGTATTCACCATGAGGCACACGAAGTGAAGTATCTCTTACTTCTCTTGCCTTTTCACCGAAGATTGCACGGAGCAATCTTTCCTCGGCAGTAAGCTCGGTTTCACCCTTAGGTGTAACCTTACCGACAAGAATGTCACCGGCTCTGACCTCTGCACCGATACGGATAATACCACGCTCGTCGAGGTCTTTTAATGCATCCTCACCAACGTTCGGGATATCACGGGTGATTTCTTCAGGTCCTAATTTTGTATCGCGGGCTTCGATATCGTATTCCTCGATATGAATAGATGTATACATATCTTCTCTTACTAACTTCTGGTTAATAAGAACCGCGTCTTCGTAGTTGTAACCTTCCCAGGTCATAAAGCCGATAAGAGCATTTTTACCCAAGGAAACTTCACCTGTAGCGGTAGCAGGACCGTCGGCAATAACCTCGCCCTTTGTGACCTCTTGTCCAACGTTTACGATGGGTCTTTGGTTGATGCAAGTACCGTGGTTAGAACGCAAGAATTTAATAAGTTCATACTCGTCAATCTCACCGGTAACGGTCTTGATTTTAATCATATCAGCCGAAGCGGCGACAACAGTACCGGCATTTTTAGCCAATACTACAACGCCCGAGTCAACAGCTGCCTTATACTCCATACCTGTACCGACAAACGGATTTTCGGTTTTAAGAAGCGGCACAGCCTGCTTCTGCATGTTCGAACCCATCAAAGCACGGTTGGTATCATCGTTCTCCAAGAACGGAATCATAGCGGTAGCAACCGAAACAACCATCTTCGGAGAAACGTCCATAAAGTCAATCTCTGAACCCTTGGTTTCAACAAACTGGTCACGGAAACGACCGTTTACACGTTCGTTAACAAAGTGACCTTCTGCATCCAACGGCTCGTTAGCCTGAGCAACGATAAACTCGTCCTCTTCGTCGGCTGACATATAAACTACTTCATCAAGAACACGACCTGTAGCCTTGTCAACCTTTCTGAAAGGAGTTTCGATAAATCCATATTCATTAATTTTTGCAAATGTTGCAAGGTAAGAAATAAGTCCGATGTTAGGACCTTCCGGAGTCTCAATAGGACACATACGACCGTAGTGGCTATAGTGAACGTCACGAACTTCGAAACCTGCACGGTCACGCGACAAACCGCCGGGACCTAAAGCAGAAAGACGACGCTTATGAGTTAACTCTGAAAGCGGGTTGGTCTGGTCCATAAACTGAGACAACGGCGAAGAACCGAAGAACTCTTTAATAGCAGCAACAACCGGACGGATATTGATAAGGCTCTGCGGAGTGATAATATCCATATCCTGAGCCTGCAATGTCATCTTCTCGCGGATTACACGCTCCATACGGGAGAAACCGATACGGAACTGATTCTGCAACAACTCACCAACGCAACGGATACGACGGTTTCCAAGATGGTCGATATCGTCAATATTGCCAACGCCGTGAGGAAGACCGAGGAAATAGTTAACAGAAGCAAAAATATCATCCAAGGTAATATGCTTCGGGCAAAGTGCATCAAGGTTATCAATGATAGCCTCTTTAATAGCATCGCCCTCGTTGTTTTCAAGAATATCTTTCAATACGCTGAAAACAACCTTTTCCTTGATTTTCAAATCGGTAACATCAAAGTCAACAAAGTCGCGGATATCAACCATACCGTTGGAGATAACCTTAACTTCAACGCGGTCACCCTCGTTCTCAAGAACATCAAGGTAAACCTCGCTGACACCCTTCTTCTCCATCTCGGCTGCCTTTTCGCGAGAAACAGTCTCACCGACTTCAGCCAAAATTTCACCTGTCATGGGGTCAACAACAGGGCGTGACAAAACCTTACCGACAATACGTGCGCCGATAGCTAACTTCTTATTATATTTAAAGCGACCGACTCTGGATAAATCATAACGGCGGTCATCAAAGAACAACTGTTCTAAATGAGTCTGAGCGCCTTCAACTGTAGCTGGCTCGCCCGGACGAAGCTTCTTGTAAACTTCAATCAAAGCATCGTCTGTAGTAGTTGTGGTGTCCTTCTCGAATGTAGCGGTCATACGCTCGTCCTCACCGAGAAGCTCACTCATTTGGAAATTAGTCTCAATACCCAAAGAACGTACAAAAGTAGAAAGCGGGAGCTTTCTGTTCTTATCTATACGAACATAGAGTGCACCGTCTTGAGCAGTTTCATACTCCAACCATGCACCGCGGTTAGGGATAACGGTTGAAGAGAACAACTTACGGCCGGATTTATCAATAGTACAGTCAAAATAAACACCGGGAGAACGAACGAGCTGTGAAACAACAACACGTTCAGCACCGTTGATAACAAAAGTACCACTGTCGGTCATTAAAGGGAAATCTCCCATAAAGACCTCATTCTCCTTGATTTCACCGGTTTCCATATTCTGCAAACGGGCAAGAACACGTAAAGGTGTAGCGTAGGTTGCATCTCTTTCCTTGCACTCTGCAACGGTATACTTAGGTTTATCGTCTAAACGGTAGTCAATAAAATCAAGTACCAAATTGCCGGTATAATCGGTGATTGAAGACATATCTTCAAAAACTTCCTTTAGGCCTTGTTCCAGGAACCATGCGTAAGAATCCTTCTGAATTTCAATGAGGTTAGGCATATCAATAACTTCATTGATTTTCGAGAAAGTCATTCTTTCGTTCTTTCCGAGTTTAACGGGTTTAACATTCACCGTTTGAGCCATAGGCTTTGTTCACTCCTTATCATAATAAACGCGTGGCGGCAATAAGCAAAAAAATGCCGTCAAACCGCATAATTTAACGTGTGTTTTGTGGATAATTTTTTGTACTCAAGGGTATTATATCGCACATTAACCCACTATTTAAGCAGTATAAAATTATATAACAGTTTTTTCAAGATGTCAACCCCTATTTTTCAAAAAATTGTTAAATTTTTGAAATTATTGTAAAATGACAATTTGACAACTTTTTTAAAACAAAAACAACATAAAAATATCAAATACCATTTACCACTTTACACTCCTATGTTTTTTTGATATACTATATATAATATAATGTTGATAACTCGAAAAGGGATGTTGAATTATGACCGTACGCGAAATGCAGGATGAAATCCTGCGCTTAAAAAAAGAACTTGACGTGTGCATTTTGGCTCACGCTTATCAGTCCCGCGATGTGATTGAAATTGCCGACTTTATGGGTGACTCGTTTGGTTTAAGCGAGCAAGCCGCCAAAGCACCCCAACAAACAATAATAATGTGCGGTGTTCGTTTTATGGCAGAGACGGTCAAAATTCTCTCGCCAGAAAAAAAGGTTATTCTATCTGCTTCCAAAGCAGGTTGCCCTATGGCAGAGCAAATGACGGTTGATTCTATAAAGGAACTAAAAAAACAATACCCCAACGCCGCCGTTGTTGCTTACATAAACACCACCGCAGAGTTAAAGACAGTGTGTGACGTTTGTGTTACATCGGCTTCGGCTTTGAAGATTGTTAAAAGCCTACCGCAAAAAGATATTATTTTTATACCTGACATCAATTTAGGCTCATATATAGCGTCAAAGTGTCCCGATAAAAATATTATCACGGTACAAGGCGGTTGCCCATATCACGCAAGCGTTACTGTCAACGATGTCGAAAACGCAAAGTTCGCCCACCCTGATGCTTTGTTCCTTGTTCACCCCGAATGTAAAGCCGAAGTTGTGGCAAAGGCTGATTTTGTAGGCAGTACAACCGCCATTATAAAGTACGCCAAAGAAAGCAATAAAAAAGAATTTATCATCGGCACCGAAAACAGTATCGTGGAATATATGCAGTACGAGTGTCCCGATAAATTGTTCTACCCCGTTTCTCCATCGCTTATCTGTCGAGATATGAAACTCACTACCCTGCCCGAAATTTACAACTGCTTAAAAGGCACTGCAGGTGAGGAAATAATTTTAGATGAAGATGTCAGAATTAAAGCAAAACATTCTATTGACGAAATGTTGAGGTTAGGATGAGTAAAAAAGTATTAATAGCGTTAAGCGGTGGTGTTGACTCGTCGGTCGCGGCACACTTAATGCTCGAAAAAGGCTATGAATGTATCGGCGCTACAATGCAACTGTTAAATAACACCGAAAATCAAATTGCCGATGCAAAATCGGTTGTCGACCGATTGGGTATCCCCTTTTATGCTTTTGATATGCGAAAAGAGTTTCGCAAGAAAATTATTGACACATTTATCGAAAGTTATGAAAAAGGTGAAACACCCAACCCTTGTGTTTTGTGCAACCGCGAAATGAAGTTCGGTTTGTTGCTCGAAAAGGCAACCGAATTAGGTTGCGATTTTATTGCAACGGGTCATTACGCTAAGGTCGAGCAAATCAACGGCAGATATATCTTAAAAAAAGCCGAAACTTTGGAAAAAGACCAGTCTTATTTTCTAAATCTTCTTTCTCAAGAGCAATTAAGTAAAATTTTGTTCCCATTGGGTAGTTATAATAAGGAAGAAATCCGCAAAATTGCAGAAGATTTAAACCTTATCACCGCCAAGAAAAAGGACAGTCAAGATATCTGCTTTGTTCCCGACGGTGACTATATTAAGGTAATCGAAGAATATACAAATAAATCTTACCAAAAAGGAAACTTCATAGACACCAACGGTAACGTATTAGGTCAACACCAAGGGCTTATCCGTTACACCGTCGGTCAACGAAAAGGTTTGGGTGTGGCATTCGGCAAGCCAATGTATGTAAAATCAAAATGTGCCGAAACAAATGAGGTTACTCTTTGTGAGGACAATGAACTGTACTCTGACACACTTACGGTGACCGACCTTAATTGGATAGCGTTTTCTAACCCACCCGAAAGTTTTAAATGTAACGTCCGTATAAGATACCGCCACATTGAGCAACCCGCAACCATCACCGTGCAAAACGGCGTTGCCACAGTAAAATTTGAAACTCCGCAACGTGCCGCCACGTTCGGACAGTATGCTGTTTTTTACGACGGTGATATAGTGTTAGGCGGCGGAACAATTTTATAATCAATCATAAAATAAAAAAGCAAGGAAGCGAACTTCCTTGCTTTTTACTTTATATCTCAAATCAATTTTACTCGTTTTATTATTAATGAAGCGCCAAGCCCTATTAAAAATCCCGTAATAACACCTGCAACCAGTAAAAACGGAAGATAGAACATAACTGCTCTAAATCCTATTACAATCAGCGCCGCCAAAAGTTGCCCGATATTATGTGCCGCAGCACCTGCCACGCTCACACCAACGGTAGAAAATATAGGTGCTTTTTTTATAAGCCACATAACAATTAAACTTAACATTCCGCCCGACAATGCATAAAAAATGCTCATTACATTACCGAATAATATACCGACTAACATAACCCTTGCAATGTTAACAGCCAATGCAGGAATGAAACCTTTTTTATAAAGTAACACCAACGCCACGATATTTGCCAAACCTAATTTTATTCCGGGAATGCCAAAATCAAAAGGAATTAACATTTCAACATATCCGCAAATAATTGCCAAACCCAACATTGCACCGTAAAAGGCGGTTTTTTTAGTTGCGCTCATTCAACCACCTCCACAATCATTCGGTGAGGCAGGCAAACTACCGTTTCACCCGTTTCATCAACCGCAACGTGGTTAACACAGTATTTATCGGGACAGTCCGCCACCGTTACCGACACCTTGCCGTCGTATATTGCCACAACATTGACTCCTCGCTCGGTTCTGACCTCTATTTCTCGGTCAGTCGAAATCGAGTACGTGCCGAAAACCTCACCGTCAACGGTAATCACAACCTGTTTGCCCTCGGTTTTAAACAAGAAAAACCCCAAAAACAAGGCTACAGCCAAAACAATAATGCCGACTGATAAAATTATATCACCTTTTTTTACCATTTTGACGTCACCTCACTTAAATCACTTTAAAATTTATATTACCATATTTTTTGTTGCATTGCAACTTGGTATTACCCAACATTAGTGATTATTATTGACAACTTTAGCCTAAAATTATTTCAAAACACTAAGCGAGGTAACAATGAAGAAAACTTTTTTGATTTTTCTATGCTTTTTATTGAGTATCTGCTTTATTGGTTGCGAAGAAAATGTTTACCCGATATCCAAAACCGAATTTATGTTAGATACAGTAATAACTATTACTATTTATGACGGTGACGCCGACGCTTTAAACGGTGCGATAAACCTTTGCAAAAATTACGAAAATCTTTTGAGCAAAACAATTGAAACGAGTGATGTATATAAAATCAACCACTCAAACGGCACGCCGACGGACGTTTCCCCCGATACCGCCGAACTTTTAAAAATGGCAATTGATATCGCAAAAACGTCAAACGGCGCTTTTGACCCAACCGTTTTGCCGTTGGTTGAGATTTGGGATGTCAGAAACCGCACCACCCCACCCGAAGAAGCAGAAATAAAAGAGAAATTGAATTATGTAAACCACGATAACATTGTAATCGACAGCACAACCATAACGGCAGAGGGAAACGTCAAAATTGATTTAGGAGGAATTGCCAAAGGTTTTATTGCAGATAAGGTTAAGCAATATCTTAAATCAAAAGGCGTTACAAGTGCCGTTATAAATTTAGGTGGTAACACTCTGTTAATTGGCGACAAGCAAGGGCAGAATTTCTCTGTCGGACTGCAAAAGCCGTTCGGTAAAAACGGCGAACTTTCAGCCGTTTTAAACCTTACCGACAAAACCGTTGTCACTTCGGGTATTTATCAACGGTATTTTGAATTTGACAACAAAATCTACCATCATATTATCGACCCCAAAACCGGCTACCCTTCAGACAACGAAATCACATCAGTTACAGTAATAACCGACTCTTCAACCATTGCCGACGGACTATCCACCGCCTGCCTTAATTTAGGGGTTGACGAGGGCACTAAACTTGCAAAACAGTATAACGCCGAATTGATATTTATAGATACTGACGGCAATCTCACCTTAACCGACGGGCTAACTCAAACAATTATAGACGGTCAACCTCATATTACCCTAAATAAGTAAAAAAATAAGAGAAGCCGACCCAAAAGGTCGGCTTAAATTTTAAAATCTTATTTCTTGGCTTTCTCCAAAGCCTCTTTTATGAGTTTTACATATTGGTCAACTGCAATGGTACATCCTGCGATTGTGTCGGTTTTACCCTCGCCGTTAAGGTTGATTTTTTCCAATCCGTTTTCTACAACATACTTTTCAAAAAGCGTAATTTCCTCATGCCACTGGTACTGCGAGCCACCGGCTTTCATATTATACTTTCCGCTTTCGGAATGTGCCTTTTTTGTGCCGTCGTCCTGAAATTCGTCATCACAGTTGACCGAGTATAGTCTGCCGTCCTTAATCACAATCTCAACAAAAGGTTTGTAACCTTGGTCATCATACTTATTTTCCGAAGCCTTATATTCTCCGTCTTTATATTTAACTACGGTAGAACCATCATGGTCGGAAATAAGATTATCATCATCTTTGCCCATCTTACAAGCAGTAAGCGAAAGCATCAAACCTAAAGCCAAAACAATACATATAAAACTTTTGTACCTTTTCATAAAAACATCTCCTAAATTATTTTCTTGGAGATATTTTTTGAAGTTTTCCAATAATTATTCCAAAACTTAAAATGTAAAATAATAACAATAAAACCTTGGGTAAGATTTTACCCAAGGTCTTCTTAATTTTAAATTTTATCTTAAACCTAAATAATGTGCGGCGTCTACTTGCTTGCCATTAATTCTCACCTCGAAATGAACGTGAGGTCCGGTGGAATTTCCGGTCGAGCCAACCTTGGCAATTACCTGCCCTTTGGTCACCTTGTCGCCAACCTTGACATTAAGTACACTGTTATGAGCGTATGCTGTTGAAGTTTTATCGTCATGCTTTATGATAACTAATTTACCGTAGCCACCGTTAGTGCCCGAATAGGTAACAGTGCCGTCAAGTGCGGCATAAACATTCTTTCCTTTAGATGCCGAAATATCGAGTCCTTTATGGCCTCTTCCGTCACCCCAGAACGATGTTATGTAAACATTACTTGCAAAGTCGACAGGAAAATGCATCTTAGCTAAATCAGCGTGATAAATCGAACTTGCTAACTTATAACCTTTATAATAAACATAGCCACGTTTGTTGCCGTATTCTACAATTTTATTGACTGCTTCGGTAATAACGGTGCTACTCAAGGTTTTTGTTTCAGACTTCACGCCATTCACATAAGTAACCTCGTCAGTCACCTTTTTCAACCCGTTTTTACCCTCTTGAAGCACCTTACTATAATCGGTGGTTTTTTCGTTATTATATTTTTTCTCGGTCTTATACGAAATTTTTGCCTCATACGTAACGGTTTTTTTGGTTACAATCTGTACTCCGTAGTCACCGTTAACCAAGGCTTCAGAATTAACTTTATTTTGCTCGAAAAACTCTTTGGTAGTACGAATGTCACGAATTTCTGCATTGTTGGTAACGCTGATAACCTCTACGCCATTCACGGTACATTTCCCGGTAAGCTCGTCCACCAACGCGTCAAACTCTGCCTTTGTTTTTGCAACTGCAACAAGGTTATTGTCAACAAAGACACCGCTAGCGTCAATTATTCCGATATCTTCTTTTTTCATCACCGAAACAATCGTTTCACCGTTTGTTATGCTTTCGGGCGAAACCGAGGTTTCAACAAAATTTAATAAAGAAATATCTACATCACCGTAAACATCACACCCAATAGAATTGGCGATGCTTTCCGCTACGGCAATATCCTCAACAAATCCAACCGATTTGCCGTTGAATTTAACCTCAACCGCAGACACGGTAATTACTCTTTTTTCAGGCTTTTTGCTATTCAGCGAAAAGCCAACAACCGTCACGCATAAACTTATTAAAATGAACGCCAACGCCACGGTTACGTGGCCTTTTTTAGCACCGAAAAACTTTAAAATTCCTTTAAAATTAAACAAATTATCACCCATATATAAAATACAGTATTTTAAAAGTAATTTCAACAATCCAAATTATGTAAACTAATATTTCAACATTTCGACTGTGTAGCCGTCTAATACGGGCAAATACTCAACTGCCTCGCGTTTTGCATCTGCCAAGTCGTGCTCTAAATAGTTACCACACTCAATTTTAGAAACACCGGGTACATCACCTTGGAAATCTTTTAAAAACTGAAAAGCGTCACGTACTAACTTTATAACATCTTGGGGTTCAATATCTCTTACCAACAGATAAAAGCCGGTACGGCAACCCATAGGTCCAAAGTAAATAATTCTGTCACGAAACTCGCTGTTTCTGACAAAAGTTGCAACAATATGCTCAATGGTATGCATTGCGGGATTGTTAAGATAATTACCACCGTTAGGCAACTTCATTCTTATATCATAAGTAACAATATCTCCATCAACACGTGAGGTATAAATGCCTCTTTGCAATTTGTTGTGGTCAACCTCAAAACTTGCTATTCTGTCCATATTATCCTCTGCTTTCAAAATACATTTCATCGGTTATTCCGTAAATGTCAACATCATCAACACGACCGTTATAGTAAAAACCGTTCTTGGCACGTCCCTCAAACTCAAACCCTAATTTAAGTAAAACCCTTGCAGAAGCGGTGTTTTGCGGTAAAAGTCTTGCAAAAACCCTTTGCACACCAATACGGTCAAAAGCGTAACCCGTCAAAGCCTCGGCAACCTCAGTAGCAAAGCCGTGATTCCAAAGGTCACTTAAAATGCTGTAACCGATTTCCGCCATTTTATAATCACTGTCCATTGAAACGTAACTGCAAGTGCCGATTACTTTCCCGCTCGCCTTTTCCTCTACGACGAAAAACATACATTTACGTCTGCGGTAAAGTGAAATTTGATAAGCAATAAACTCTTTAGTAACCTTCAAATCCTCATGCGGACTCCAAAGTGAAAACCTTGATGTTTCAGGACGACGGCAAAGCTCGTATAAATCCTCCGCATCGGTCTTTTGCACCATTCTTATCTTCAAACGCTCAGTTTCAATAACAGGATACGGCACAAAATATTCATTATACAAAGCTTCACCCCCTAAAATTTATTTTTAAATTTTAAAACAATGTCATTTGGTTAGTATCAGGCAAGAAACTTAACGCTCCCACCGATTTAAGACTTTCAATAACCGATTTTGAAACGCCCGACTCAATCTGCAAATCGTCAATTGACAAGAAATTACCCTCATCAACCGCTTTTTGAATATCGGCTGCCGCCTTTTCACCAACACCGGGTAAAACGCCAATCGGCAATCTCATCTTTCCGTCCTCAACCAAGAATTTACGCGAATGTGATTTCCTTAAATCAATCGGTAAAATTTCAATTCCACGGCAAAGCATTTCATTAAAAATTAAAAGGTTATCCAAAACACCTTTGTCCTTAACGCTTGCGGCGTTGCCTAAAAGTTTAATATCGTTAATGCGTTTTATAACAGCCTCTTTGCCTTTAAGTAAGGTATCAACCTCAATATCGTCGGCACGAACGGTAAAATATGCACAGTAAAACTCAACAGGACGATGCACCTTATACCAAGCCAAACGAAGTGCCGCAATCATATATGCCGCGGCGTGAGCTTTCGGGAACATATACTTAATCTTATAGCAGGAATCGATATACCACTGCGGTACATTATTATCCTTCATTGCTTGGATATGTTCCTCTGTAAGACCCTTTTTAGCCTTACCTTTACGGACAATTTCCATAATTTTAAACGCCATTTTCTTGGGAACGCCCTTATAGATAAGATAGGTCATAATGTTATCACGAGTACCGATAACCTCAGAAATAGTACAAGTTCCGTTTTGAATTAAATCTTGAGCGTTGCCAATCCAAACGTCAGTACCGTGAGAAAGACCCGAAATCTGTAGTAAGTCGGAAAATGTCTTGGGTTTAGACTCGACCAACATATCGCGGACAAATTTAGTTCCCAACTCTGGCAAAGCATACGTTCCCGTTTTTGAGAAGATATCACCCTCGGTAACGCCTAACGCTTTAGGCGAGCCAAAAAGGCTCATAACGTCGGGGTCACTCATTGCAACCGACAAAACAGAAACGCCGGTATATTCCTCTAAATACTTGTAAATTGACGGCACATCGTGTCCAAGTTCGTCAAGTTTTAGAATGTTATCGTGAATTTTATGGAAGTCGAAATGGGTGGTAACCATATCCGAATCGACCTTGTCGGCAGGGTGCTGAACAGGACAGAAATCATAAATTTCCATATCTCTCGGCACAACAACCATACCGCCGGGATGCTGACCGGTGGTACGTTTAATAGCCGCACTGTCGATAGCCGAAGCAAGTCTGGCTTCCTCGGCCTTATTCATAACCTTGCCGTAATCCTCGGCATAGTGCTTAACGTATCCAAACGCCGTTTTTTCGGCAACAGTAGCAATAGTACCTGCCTTAAACACGTTTTCAGAACCGAAAAGTTCTTCCGTATACTTATGAACAAAGGGTTGAACCTCACCCGAGAAGTTTTGGTCAATATCAGGAACTTTATCTCCGTCAAACCCTAGGAATGTTTCAAACGGGATATCGTGTCCGTCGCGGTTGTATTCTTCCCCGCACTTAGGACATTTTTTAGGCGGTAAATCAAATCCCGAACCAACCGAACCGTCAAGTATAAACTCGCTATTTTTGCACTTCGGACAAACATAGTGCGGAACTAACGGGTTAACCTCCGAAATACCCGCCATTGTAGCGGCAAATGACGAGCCAACCGAACCACGCGAGCCAACCAAATAGCCCTTGCTTTCGGAATATTCAACCAACTTTTGAGCCGTAACATACATAACCGAGAATCCGTGACGGATAATTGAATCCAGTTCACGTTCAAGACGTTCTTTTACAACGTCAGGCAATGGGTCACCGTAAATTTCGTGTGCTCTACGGTAAGTTTTTTCGGTCAAAATGTCATCCGAGCCTTCGATTTTAGGCGGATAGTTTCCACTTGGTACTGCACGGACATTTTTGTCTATCATTTCGGCAATTTTACGTGGGTTATCCACTACGACCTCTTTGGCTCGTTCACCTAAATAGGCAAACTCCTCTAGCATTTCGTCGGTAGTTTTAAAGTAAAGAGGTGCTTGGTCTTCGGCATCGGTAAAGCCCTGACCTGCCATTAAAATTGTACGCAGTCTTGCATCTTCGGGGTCAAGGAAGTGCACGTCACCGGTTGCTACAACAGGCTTGCCCAATTTATCCGCAATTTCTATGATTTTGCGGTTGAAATCAAGCAATTCTTCCTCGGTGTTAACCGTACCGTTGCGAAGCATAAACATATTATTGCCTCTTGGCTGAATTTCAAGATAATCATAAAATTCTGCTAATTTTAAGATTTCTTCATCCGATTTTCCGTCCAAAATTGCGCGGAAAATTTCACCCTGTTCACAAGCCGAGCCGATTATTAAGCCCTCGCGATATTTATTAAGTACCGACTTTGGAATAAGCGGACGGGCAGGACGAGGTTTTGACGGATTCGCCTTGTTAAAGGTTTTTAAATAATAATTTAAATTCGAATACGAAATCAAGCGGTAAAGGTTTTTCAATCCCGCCTGATTTTTAACCAAAATAATTTGGTGATAACGGGTTAGCGTGGTCGAGTCAACTCCGCCGTCAATACCGCCCGAAATTTCCTGACCGTCAATATCGTTAACGAAATAATCTTCAACGCCGTAGATAATCTTAAAATCGGCATCCTCATTTTCACTCATAATATCGTCGTACGCACTCATAGCGTCAGGAAATGCCTGAACAACACCGTGGTCGGTAATTGCAACCGCCTTATGTCCCCACTTAAAAGCACGCTTAACAATGCTTTTAACAGGTGAAACCGCATCCATTTGCGACATACTTGTGTGTAAATGCAACTCAACACGGGTTTCCTCGACATTGTCGGTTTTACTAGGCTTTCTCTTGACTGTTGCAAGACCGTCCATATCAAGACAGTAGTCCTTTTCCCAGTCATCCATTTGGTAAACGCCGTGGACAATAACACTGTTTCCCTTTTTAAGCGCATCCGAGACAGTGTCGTACATATTATTATTTATAAGTGTTTTTACGGTAATCGAGTTAGTGCCGTCATAAATCTGGAACTTTACGCGGTAGCCCGTTCCCTTTTTAGTGGCGTTAAGTTCAGAAAAGAATACCTCGCCCCAAACAAGACAAGCGTCATCTTCAGGGTTGACCTGCGATAACGGAATAAGTAAACCACTTAATTTTTTACCGTATACCTGCATAACAGTATCGGGTAAAATATCGGCATTTTCGGGAATTTGAAGCCCCGTAACCTTTCGAGCTTCGGGTTTGTTTGGCGAAGCGCCACCGTTACCACCCGATTGAGAAACCTTTATAGGCTCTTGCTTATATTCGGGCGCTTTAATCTCAATGTTTTCAAGTTGTCCCGAGAATTTAACCTCTGCCTCAATACCAAAACGTTCAGCAACAATATTGCAAAACTGACGTTCAAAATTACATTCTTTAATAACTTCCATTCCGCCGTATTTTAAGGTGATTTCTATAACGATTTTATTTTCGGCGTCGTCTATCACGTTAAACTCTGCGCCGTTAAAATAGCCGTTGAGCATAACATTAGAAGCGCGAAGTTCCAACGCTATATCTTCTGCCGCCAAAGGACCGAAAACATCGCGCTCATACTTCACACTAAACTTCATACCGTTAAGTTTTAAAGCCGCGGCAATATGGTCGGAAAGTTTAATTAATTCTTCTCTTTTTATGTATTCTCTAAAACTGCAACGGCAGAATATTTCTCTTTTTTCGGTATCAACATCGCAACGTTCAATAAGGCCACCTTTGACGTTATCGTCAAAGCCGTCCAAAATACCGCCGAATACTTTATCTAACCGTTGCAATTCCATTTTTAACATCCTTTATAACTTATCAATTTCTGCCATAAGTTCCGTCAAAAGACAGTCCTCAGGCACTTTTCGTAAAATCTCGCCTTTTTTAAATATAATACCGCATCCGTCACCACCGGCAACGCCAATGTCGGCTTCTTTTGCCTCTCCCGGACCGTTTACAACACAGCCCATAATGGCAACCGTTATGTTTTTTTCACAATTTTTAAGTAACTCTTCTGCTTTTTTAGCCAATTCAATCAGGTTAATTCTTGTTCTTCCGCAGGTTGGGCAGGAAACAATTTTAACCCCATCATTACGAAGTCCCACAGCCTTTAAAATGTCTTTAGCGGCGGCAACCTCTTTTATCGGCTCGTCAGTTAACGACACGCGGATGGTATCTCCTATTCCGCGAAGCAAAAGTCCTCCTATTCCAGCCGCCGAACTGATACTTCCCATTCGTTCAGTACCCGCCTCGGTAACGCCGACGTGTAATGGATAACGGCATTTTTCCGCAGCTTTAGTATAAGCCTCGTACATAGTCGGCACCGTCGACGATTTCATTGACAACACTATATCATCAAAATCAAACTTTTCAAGTAACGATGCGTGATACAACGCGCTTTCAACCAAGGCATCGGCTGTAGGTCCGCCAAATTTCGCCAAAATCTCCTTTTCAACCGAACCTGAATTTACACCGATTCTGATTGGAATATTGTGTTGTCTACAAGCATCGGCAACCGCCTTGACTCTCGAGTCATCACCGATGTTGCCGGGGTTTATACGGATTTTATCAACCCCTGCAGCAACTGCCTCTAAAGCCAATCTATAATCAAAATGAATATCGGCAACAATAGGCGTTTTAACTGCATTTTTCAATGCAGGAATTAATTTCACCGCATCCATATTAGGAATAGCGGCACGGATAATTTCGCACCCTGCCTTTTCCAGAGCAACAGCCTGCTCGACACTCTTTTCTATATCATACGAGGGTGTATTAAGCATCGACTGAACGGTAACGGCATTACCGCCACCAATAATAAGTCCACCGACCTTAACCGCCTTTGTATCACTTCGTGTATACATATTTTACACCTCTTTAGAAAAATCCCACAATATCCTTAACCGTAATAAACGCCATAAACAACAACAGCAACACCAAGCCAATGCCGTGTACCATTCCCTCTGCTTTTTTAGGGATTGGTTTTCTTATAATCATTTCAACAAGTAAGAAAAATGCTCTTCCGCCGTCGAGTGCCGGTACGGGCAACAAATTGAAAATACCTAAATTGATAGTAATCAACGCAATCATCGGCAATAAGTCAAGAATACTTGATTTTGCAACAGTAGCAATCGCATCGGTAACGCCGACAGGGCCTGACATTGCACTGATGCCATACTTACCTGTAATCAAATCAACAAGCGAAAACCAAACCACACGTCCGTATGACACGGTACGGGTGAACGACTGTCTTATAAATGAGCCGAAAGTCTTAGCTTCTGAATCCAAATAAAAGTCAACATTAACGTAATTAATACCGTTCTCTGTTGCGGTTTCGAACTTCACGTCAAGCGGAACAACTTTGCCGTCACGCTTAACCGTCATTGCCAAGGTATCACCCTCAACATTTGAAAGGCAATAACTCAAATCATTAATCGAATATACATTTCGTCCGTTGATTTCGGTTATTTTATCCCCTGCTTGAAGTCCGCTTTGTTGACTCATAGCATTATCAACACGAAAACTGTGTACCGTTGTGGTTATATATCGGTCAGCAGGCGCCAAAGTGCACATAACGAGCACCAATCCGAACACCAAATTCATGAACGCGCCTGCAACAATAATGACAAGTCTACGCCAAGGTTTTTTGTTGCAAAACGCCTTACTGTCACCGCTTTCCTCGTCCTCACCCTCCATAGCACAGTAACCGCCGAAAGGTAATAATCTTATTGAGTAAAGCGTCTCTCTGCCTTGCTTTTTAAAAAGCGTAGGGCCAAAGCCTATTGCAAATTCATTAACCCTGACACCCATAAGCTTTGCGGCTATGAAGTGACCGAATTCATGAATAAATATCATAAAAAGGAAGGCAAGTATTGCCACTAAATACGGCCAAACTGTACTCCAAACATCCCCTACAGCAGAGAATACACTGATTAATCGCACCAAAATACCACCTAAAAAATTATCTAATAAAATTTAATGCTAATTGACGAGCCTTACGGTCAGCCTCTAATACATCTTCTAAAGTAAAATCTTTAACGTCGGATTGACTTTCCAAAGCCGCCTCGACAATTTCACCAATCTGTAAAAAGCCGATTTTACCCTCCAAGAAAAGTTTAACTGCCATT
Source organism: Acutalibacteraceae bacterium (assembly GCA_045651745.1). Classification (GTDB taxonomy): domain Bacteria; phylum Bacillota; class Clostridia; order Oscillospirales; family Acutalibacteraceae; genus UMGS172. The sequence continues at coordinate 4,522 of JAZRSW010000082.1, read as the reverse complement.
TCATTAGCGCCGTTTACGGCAGTAGGTTTAAGTCCACCCTCGGTTATAGCCTTTATACAACAAGGCAAGCACTTAAAGGTATCATAATCGGGAGTATCAAAAGTCAAAGCGCCGGTTTTAAACAAATCAAGACGGGGTGCCGGACATTCGTATCTTTCAGGGTAGGTTAAAGCATACTGTATCGGCAAACGCATATCGGGTGTGCCTAACTGTGCAATCACCGCGCCGTCGTTAAGTTCAACCGCCGAATGAATAATACTTTGTCTATGCACAACGACAGTTATATCAGAAGGCTTTACATCAAACAAATGCACAGCCTCAATAACCTCAAGACCTTTGTTCATTAAAGAAGCCGAGTCAATCGTTATTTTAGCACCCATATCCCAGTTTGGATGCTTTAAAGCGTCAGCCGCCGTTACATTTTCTAACTCGGCACGGGTTTTGCCGAAAAACGGACCGCCCGAAGCGGTTAATAAAATCGACTTCAATGCACCCTTGGGTACACCTTGCAAACACTGGAAAATTGCCGAATGTTCACTGTCAACCGGCAGTAACTTGACACCATTTTCGGAAATTGCCTTTTTTACCAACTCGCCACCGGTAACCAAGGTTTCCTTGTTAGCAAGCGCAATATCCTTTTTAGCATTCACCGCTGCCAAAGTAGGTTCAAGTCCTGCTATACCGACAATAGCGTTTATAACGGTATCTGCCTCGGTCTCGGCTGCTAATGTAACAACCGACTCTTTACCGAAAGTCACTTTAGTGTCAGTATCGGCAACTGCAATTTTTAATTTTTCACCTGCCGACTCGTCAAAAACGGCAACTGTTTTTGGCTTGAATTCGCGAATTTGTGCCTCTAAAAGTTCAATATTTTTGCCTGCAACGAGTGACGAAACCTCATACCCGTGCTTTCTCGCAACATCTAAACTTTGTGTGCCGATTGACCCTGTCGAGCCTAAAATAGCAATTTTTTTCATACTTTATCCCACCAACGGCAAATTGCTCATCGCAATATACAAAAGCGGAGCAACCAAAGCCACACTGTCAAAACGGTCTAAAACGCCACCGTGACCGGGCATCAACTTGCCGTAATCCTTAATACCGCAATCTCTTTTAATATACGAGAAAATAAGGTCACCAATCATACCCGACAATGCTAAAACGGGGGTAATTCCTAAAATAACGGGAATGTTTGCCGAAGCGTCGCTCACCTTGTTGAATACTAAACAAGCAACTAACATAAGCAACACGTCAACGATAATTCCGCCAATAGCGCCCTCAACAGTTTTCTTGGGACTGATTTCGGGAGCCATTTTGTGCTTACCGAAGAAGTAACCCGAAAAATATGCGCCGGTGTCACAACCCCAAGCGGCAATGACAACAATAATGAGGTAGAACAAACCGTGTCCGTCAGCCGAGCCAAAAATTGCCGCCAAAGACCAGAACGCAAAGGTAATTGCAACCGTCATAGCGAATGTGAACGCCACCTCGAGCGGTTTGATTTCGTTGTGTCTGAACATAGAAACGGCAAAAATGACTACGCCAAAAATTGCGGTTAAAACCTCACCGCCGATAGAAAACTGTACGCCTAATTTGCCGAAAATCTCACCCGAACTGTAAAAGAACGGGGTGATAACGGCATAAACAAGTGAACTCACAAGTAAAAATTTGGATTTTACATAGCCCGTCGTTTTAAGCATTTCGTATACGCCGATTGCACCGATAACAGCCAACAACACATTCAAAATCAAGGTGTCAACTTTCAACGAGGCAAAAATCGCGGCCACAAATATAATTATGCCGACCGTGCCACTGATTATACGAGTTTTCATTTATCCTCTTCCTCAACTCCGCCGAAACGACGGTTTCTTTTGTTAAAATCAATAACCGCTCTTTCCAAATCATCGGTCGAAAAGTCAGGCCAAAGCACATCCGAATACCAAAATTCAGCATAAGCCGACTGCCAGACAAGGAAATTAGAAAGCCTGAATTCACCGCTCGGTCTTATGATAAAATCGGGGTCGGGCACAGTATAGTACATATTTTCAGCCAAAGTTTCCTCGGTTATATTGTCCACATCGAGCGTGCCGTTTTTGACCGACTCGGTAATTTTCTTAACCGCGTGAACGATTTCGTCCCTGCCACCATAATTGACCGCCATATAAACCGTCAAACCGGTAGCCTCGCTCGACTCGAGTTCAGCAGTCTTGATAAGTTCCTGAATATCCTCGGGCAATGCTGAAAGTTCACCGATAAAACGAAGTTTTATGTTTTCAGCCTTAAAATTTGTTGAATCTTTCAAATACTTTCTCAACAAATCCATAATGCCGTCAACTTCCGCTTTGGGACGTTTCCAGTTTTCAGTTGAAAAAGCATATACCGTTAAGTACTTTACGCCGATTTTATTACAGTGACGGGCAATTGTCTTAAAATTTTCAGAACCCGCGGCATGACCTGCCGACCTAGGCAACATTCTCTTTTTAGCCCAACGGCCGTTGCCATCCATAATAATACCGATATGTTGGGGAATTACACAGTCTTGAAGTGTGATTTTTACTTGTTTTTTAAATAAACCCATACTAACCTCTTTTAAGTGTAATTTGGCGAGAGTCCGAAAAGGATTCTCGCCATAAAAAATTTAAAAATTAGATTTCCATTATTTCCTTTTCTTTAGCCGCCGAAGCATCATCAATATCCTTGCAGAACTTGTCGGTCAAGGTCTGAATTTTCTTTTCGCCGTTAGTCTGGTCATCCTCGGTGATTTCGTTATTCTTCTTCATAGCCTTTAATTTTTCAATTGAATCGCGACGGATTGAACGAACTGCAACCTTGGAATCTTCAGCAATTTTCTTTGCATCCTTAACGATTTCTTTACGTCTTTCCTCGGTCAAAGGCGGGAAAATAAGACGAATAACACGTCCGTCATTCTGGGGGTTAATGCCGATATCCGAAACCTGAATAGCCTTTTCAATCAGCTTCAAAACACTTGCGTCGTAAGGCTGAATCTGTAAAACTCTTGCCTCGGTCACAGAAACTGCGGCAAGCTGATTAACGGGAGTAGGACATCCGTAATAGTCAACCGATATTTTGTCAAGAACCGATGCATTAGCACGGCCTGCGCGGATTGCACCAAATTCACGCACCATAGCGTCCATTGTTTTATTCATTTTTTCTTCGGTTGTATTGATAACTGTTTTCATAATAAACTCCTTAAAAATTATTTTACAAGTGTTCCAATTTTCTCGCCCGAAACAGCTCTTACGATATTATCGGGGTCGTTAAGATTGAACACTAAAATATTTATGTCTTGGTCACGGCAAAGAGAAGCGGCTGCGGCATCCATAACGTGCAAATCCTTTGCCAAAACTTCGGAATGTGTAAGAGTGTCATACTTAACTGCGTCGGCATACTTGTTGGGGTCTTTGTCGTAAACGCCGTCAACGTTGGTTGCCTTGAAAATAACGTCTGCTTTGATTTCAGCAGCGCGAAGTGCGGCACCTGTATCGGTCGAGAAGAACGGACTACCTGTACCTGCACCGAAAATTACAACCTCACCGTCTTCCAAATGCTTTATAGCGTCTCTTGCAGTAAAGAATTCGGCAATTTTATTCATTTCAACCGCAGTCATAACAGTTGCTTTAACGTCCATCTGCTCTAAAGTATCGCAAAGAGCCAAGCAGTTAATAACGGTAGCTAGCATGCCCATACTGTCAGCACGGTTGCGGTCCATTGAGCCTGAAGAACGTCCTCTCCAGAAATTGCCACCGCCAATTACGATACCAACCTGAACGCCTAATTCAACACATTTTTTGATACGTTGGCAAACCGTTTCAACCATGTTGAAATCAATTCCTGTTTTCTGTTCACCGGCAAGCACCTCGCCGGATAATTTAAGTAAAATTCTCTTAAACTTGGGTTCCATTTTAACACATCCGTTCCAAAGTTTTTTATACAAATATTTACTTTTATATTGTACCTTAAACCCAGCATAAAGTCAATTACATTTTCGGTATTTGAGAATAGATTTTAAGATAAAAAATAAAAAAAGCCGTCGGAAAATCCGACGGCTTAAAATTAACATTTTAATTATTTAACCATACCTGCAACTTCAGCTGCAAAATCGTCTACGCGCTTCTCAATGCCCTCGCCCTTTTCGAAACGAACGAAGCCAAGAGTCTTAATGCTACCGCCAAGCTCTTTAGCGGTGTTAGCAATGTACTTGCCAACTGCGATATCGTCCATAATGAAGGTCTGCTCAACAAGGCAGTTCTCCTTGAAGAACTTGCCCATTTTACCCTCAACGATTTTAGCCAAAACCTGCTCGGGCTTGCCTGCCATCTTGGGGTCTTCCTTCATCTGAGCAACCATGATAGCCTTTTCCTTCTCCAAAACCTCTGCCGGAACAGAAGCTTCGTCAAGATAAGAGGGGCTCATAGCGGCAACCTGCATAGCAACATTCTTACCCATTATTGCAAAATCAGCATTGCCTGCAAGGTCGGTATCGAACTTAACCATAACACCG
>JAZRSW010000081.1:0-3984 GCA_045651745.1 Acutalibacteraceae bacterium | reverse complement strand
GTTATGCAGTTGCACTTTAATGTAATGCGTAACATCAACGGTCCGGTTTTCCGTTCAATGGGACCCGATATGGGATTTGACGTTATCTCTACTCGTGGATGCTGTGAGGCAATTGCAGGTTTGCTTAACGCTTTCCAAGAGGAAAACGCAATGCCCAGAGTTATTCTTTATTCGCTCAATCCTGCTGATAACGAGTTGCTCGATACCATTATCGGTGCTTTCCAGGGTTCTGAGGTTCCGGGTAAAATTCAGCATGGTTCGGCTTGGTGGTTCAGCGATACTAAAACCGGTATGGAAGCACAGTTGACCTCGTTGGCAAACCTTTCTATTTTGGGCAATTTCGTTGGCATGTTAACCGACTCTCGTAGTTTCCTTTCTTACACCCGTCACGAGTATTTCAGAAGAATTTTCTGTAACGTTTTGGGCGAATGGATTGAAAACGGTGAGTATCCTTATGACGAAAAAACACTTCGTGAAATTGTCGAGGGTGTTTGCTATAAGAATGCTAAAAGATATTTTGAGTTTTAATTTTAAAGCAGGTCGCATGACCTGCTTTTATTTTGCATAAATTTAACATAGATTTAATGAAAAAACACTTTAAATATCCTAAAAATAATGTATAATGTATATGTAAAGGTGGGATAGAATGTGATTTACCTTGTAGAAGACGATAATAATATACGAGAGTTAGTTATATATACGTTACAAAGCACTGGTTTTGAGGCAGTCGGTTTTGACCGTCCGTCATTGTTTTATAATGCACTTGAAGCCGAAAATCCCGAACTTGTTTTATTGGATATTATGTTGCCTGATGAAGACGGATTGAGCATTTTGTCCAAACTTAAATCAAACGATAAAACGGCATCAATACCTGTTATAATGTTGACCGCAAAAGGCTCGGAAATTGATAAGGTTAAGGGTTTCGAATTGGGTGCTGACGATTATATTGCAAAACCGTTCGGTATGATGGAATTGGTTGCACGTGTTAAGGCAAGATTACGTTCTAAAAAGGAAAAATTGCAGACTTCGGAATATAAGGTCGGTAAACTTTACGTAAGTCCCGAAAAACACGATGTAAAGGTTGACGGCAAGAGCGTTATATTAACATTAAAAGAGTTTGAAACATTGTGTATGTTGCTTGAAAATCGTCATACAGTTTTAACCCGCGACCAGATACTAAATAAAATCTGGGGGTACTCTTTTGATGGTGAAAGCCGTACTGTTGACGTACATATAAGAACTTTACGTCAAAAATTGGGTGCCGAAGGAGATGTAATAGAAACAGTAAGAGGGGTTGGCTATAAAATAGCCGGTGATAACAGTTGAAGAGTTTAAGAGGAAAAATTTTACGCTATATCGTGCTGATTTCGGCTACAATGTCGGTTGTTGCAGTGGGAGTTTTATCTGCAGTTATTTATGGTTTTTATAATAGCAGTTATGCAAGTAATGAAACAGTGTTGCTTTTGGATGTATTAATTGCAGTTGTGGTCGTTTTAATAATTCAGACCATAATTTCTGCTTTCTTGGCGTATAGGGCGTCTAAATCCATTATTAAACCAATTAACAACCTTAATTTAGAGGACCCTAAAAGTACCCCTGTTTATCACGAACTGTCACCCTTAGTGGAACGGATTGAGGCACAGAATAATCAGATTGCCAAGCAGATGGCAGATTTAAGGGTTGAACATGAAAACCAAGATGCGATGCGTAGGGATTTTACGGCAAATGTATCGCACGAGCTTAAAACTCCTTTAACATCAATTAGCGGTTATGCGGAACTTATTAAAACCGGCATTGCAAAAGATGAGGACGTCAAAAAGTTTGCCGGTAAAATTTATGACGAATCACAACGACTTGTAACATTGGTTGGTGATATTATAAAGTTGTCCCAACTTGACGATAAGGATATAAAGGTTAATTTTGAACAAATAGACCTTTATGAAGTTTGTGAGGCTGTTTTGTCACATTTGGAAATCGTGGCAAAAGAAAAGAACGTCACGATGGAACTTTCAGGTGACCGAGTATCAATTACCTCCGCCGAACTGATTGTAGAGGAAATGATTTTTAACCTTTGCGATAACGCTATAAAATATAACCGTAACGGCGGTAAAGTTTTGGTTGATATAAGCCAGTGTGTTGACGGTGTTGAGGTTACAATTAGTGATACAGGTATCGGCATACCGAAAGAGGATATAGAGCATATTTTTGAACGTTTTTATAGAGTGGATAAAAGCCATTCCAAAGAAATCGGCGGCACAGGATTAGGTCTTTCGATTGTGAAACACGGCGCTAAATTTTTAGACGCTTCGGTTTCGGTTGAAAGCGAAATAGGTGTCGGAACAACGGTCAGAATAGTTTTTTAGATTAGTAAAATGTAGGAGATGTAAAAATGGCAAAGAGAATAGCATTAATAGCACATGATAATATGAAACAGAAAATGATTGAGTGGTGTCAGGAAAATAAAAGTGTTTTAGCAAAGCATTTTTTGTGTGGCACGGGTACAACGTCAAAAAGAATTACCGAGGCTACTGACCTGCCCGTTAAGGCATATTTAAGCGGTCCGTTGGGCGGTGACCAACAAATCGGCGGTAGGGTTGCAGTCGGTGAAATTGATATTATAATCTTCTTTTCAGACCCGCTCACCGCAATGCCTCACGACCCTGACGTTAAGGCGTTGCTTCGAATTGCTCAAGTTTACGATATCCCTATCGCAAACAACGTTGCAACGGCAGACTGCATTTTAAAAGCAATATTATGAAAAAAGCCCGACCAAAAAGGTCGGGCTTAAATTTTGCCTATTTTATGATTGACATTTCTTCAGCACATTTTTTGCAGATTTTTTTGCCTTTAAAAATTACAATGTCGTCTTCACTTTGGCAGAAAATACAAGCAGGCTCATATTTTTTTAAAATTATTGCGTCTTCCTCGGCGTAAAGTTCAAGTAAACCGCCGTTTTCTTTAACGCCAAATTTATCGCGAATTTCTGCAGGGATAACGATTCTTCCTAATTTGTCAACATTTCTGACAATACCGGTTGCTTTCATAAACAATCACCTCATAAAATTCTTACATGAGGTTATTATACAAATTAAAACTAAATTAGTCAACAAAAATTGACATAAAACGCCATAATTGAAGGTAAACAACGCCCAATTTATACGTCATATTACAAAAAAACACCCGCTTGAATTTTCAAGCGGGTGAAAGTTTAGTTGAATTATTTAATAAGACTTTTGCCGTCCATTTCAGTGGGTTGTTCTAATCCTAAAATGTTAAGAATAGTCGGAGAAATGTCGCAAAGTTTACCGCCTTCACGAAGCTCACAGTCATAACCCACAACACTGAACGGAACAGGGTTTGTGGTGTGTGCAGTAAAGGGTGAACAGTCGGTATCGGTCATTCTGTCGGCGTTACCGTGGTCAGCAGTAATCAACACAATACCGCCCATAGATTTTGTAGCCTCACAAACTCTGCCAACACAGGTGTCAACCGTTTCAACTGCAGTAACTGCTGCTGAGAATACGCCGGTGTGACCTACCATATCGCAGTTTGCAAAGTTCAAAATAATAACGTCATACTTTCCTGACTTAATAGCCTCACAAACCTTGTCGCACACGGGCTCTGCACTCATTTCGGGCTGCATATCATAGGTTGCAACAGTAGGGGATTTAACAAGAATTCTGTCCTCACCTTCATATTCAACCTCTTTGCCGCCGTTGAAGAAGAAGGTTACGTGAGCATACTTCTCGGTTTCGGCAATGCGAAGCTGAGTCATACCCTTTTTGGAAAGGTATTCACCGAGAGTGTTAACCAAAGTCTGCGGTTTGAATGCGATATGAACGTTGGGCATAGTTGCATCATATTGAGTCATGCAAACATAGTAAACTTGCTTTCTGCCACCTTTACGCTCAAATACGTTAAAATCATCATCTACAAATGTACGGGTGATTTCACGTGCGCGGTCAGGACGGAAGTTAAAGAACA
>JAZRSW010000080.1:0-12733 GCA_045651745.1 Acutalibacteraceae bacterium | reverse complement strand
TTTCTCAATAGTTATCGTTGTTTAATTTTCAAGGTCCGCTTTCGCGCTTAACCAAAGGTTTTTCAGAGCTTTTTTGCCCTTACTTCTTTGAGGCGCTCGATTATATTACCACACCAACTTCCGTTTGTCAACTGTTTTTTTCACGTTTTTTAAACTTTTTATAAAATTTTTTGTATGTTAAATTGACAATACCTTATATAACTAATTTTTGACCTTAAAATTAGTTGCTTTTAACTCTTTTAAACTATTGCAAAATGCAAAAATCTTTGCTATTATATATTGTAATATAAGTTTAGGAGATAATTATGCCAATTAAAATACCAAACACATTACCGGCGGCAAAAACACTCGAAAACGAGAATGTTTTTTTGATGACCGAGGAAAGAGCAATACATCAGGATATCCGTCCTTTAAGAATTGCTATCGTCAACATCATGCCTACAAAAATTGAGACTGAGACACAGTTGTTAAGACTTCTCGGCAACTCTCCCTTGCAGGTGGAAATTGAACTTATACAAATGGCAAGCCACGTTTCTAAAAACACATCGGCTGAACATCTTTTGAAGTTTTACAAAACCTTTGAGGACATAAAAGACCAACGCTTTGACGGACTTATTATCACAGGTGCACCTGTTGAACTAATTCCGTTTGAAGAGGTTGAATATTGGGACGAGCTTTGTGCAATTATTGATTGGGCAAAAACAAATGTTTACTCAACGCTTTATATTTGTTGGGGCTCGCAAGCAGGACTTTACCATAAGTACGGCATCGGCAAGCGTGAGTTACCGAAGAAGTTAAGCGGTATTTATTGGCACGAACGTCTTGATTTCCGTCATCCCCTCACCCGTGGTTTTGATGACTTCTTTTTAGCACCCCATTCAAGGTACACCGAATCGGTTATTGAAGACATCCGCAAAAACAGTGAGTTGATGATACTCGCTGAATCAGAAGAAGCCGGTCCGTTTATAATTGCCGACCGCAACTGTCGTAACATCTTTATTTCGGGTCACGCTGAATACAGTCGTCACACATTGATGAAAGAGTATGAGCGCGACGTTGCAAAGGGAATTAATCCATCTATCCCCTGCAATTATTTCCCCGACGATAACCCCAATAAAGAACCACAGTTCTTGTGGCGTTCACACGCTAATATGTTGTATTACAACTGGCTAAACCACATTGTTTATTTACATACCCCGTACGATTTATCGGAGTTATAATTAAAAACACAAAAAACGCTTTCCTGAAATTCAGGAAAGCGTTTTTGTTTACTTTTTACTTTTCTTTTTTGTGGGTTTAGGCTCAGGGATATATTTCCAAACTATAAAATGATAACTGTCTAAAATTCGGAAAAACTGTGCCAAGCGTTCATATAAAGGCTCGGCTTTTTCCCCAAAATGCTCCTTAACCTTAACGCCGATTGCAGTAATATCGGTTTTACCGTCTATAAGTGGCCAAATAAAACTGCCGTTTTCGTCCAAATGAACGAAACTCACTTTAGGGCGCTTAAACAGTTTTTGAGCAATTCTGTTTGCCCAACCGACATTATCAACCTCTAAAGTCACCCTGCCGTTATCCTCGGTTTTCCACCTGATATCAGGATGGTGTGCGGGCTTACGGTCAAGGTAGTTCGCCGAAATTATAATTTTCTTTTTCTTCATAATTACTTATCAGTTTTCTTCTGCTTTTTGAAAACAGTGAAAGCCAAAAGGCTCAAAATAACCAAACCGAATACCAAAAGGCTGCCGATATTAGATGCCCAAGCAGGTAAATTAAGTTTACCAGACAAGTCAATTTTTTCGGCTACACCAAGTACTGCAAGAACAGCGAGTAACAATCCTACAACACCCTCACCGGCAATCATACCCGAGCTGAAGAGGATACCATCGTTAATGATACCTTTCTTACGGTCGCTGTCTTTCTTCTTATCAAATGCTAAACGAACAAGTCCGCCAACCATAATGCAAGCATTAAGTTGTACAGGCAAGTAAATACCGATAGCAACCGGTAAAACGGGTAATCCTAAAATCTCAACAATAATAGCAATGAACACACCAATAAGGATAAGACCCCAAGGTAAATTACCGCCCATAATACCTTCAATAACCATTTTCATTAAGGTTGCCTGAGGGGCAGCAAGTTCTTCAGTTCCGAATTCCCAAGCGGAATCCAAAAGATAAAGAGTTGCACCAATTGCAAAAGCTGCAGCAACAACACCAATAACCTCACCAATCTGTTGCTTTTTAGGTGTTGCACCAAGCAAGAAACCTGTTTTAAGGTCTTGCGAGGTATCGCCGGCAATAGCGGCAACAATGCAAATAATTGAGCCGATTGCAATAGCTGCCCGCATACCGTGTGCACCTACGTCACCGGTAACCTTTAAAATAAGCGTAGCAATAAGCAATGTGGCAATAGCCATACCCGAAACAGGGTTGTTACTGCTACCTACCAAGCCAACCATACGTGATGAAACGGTTGCAAAGAAGAAACCAAAGATTACTACAATAAATGCACCGATTAAGGAAACCGGAATAGCAGGAACGAGCCATACCAAGAGTGTTAAAACCAAAATTGCAATCAAAACGATTTTAATATTTATATCCTGCTCAGTACGAAGTGTACCCTTACCTGCAGCAGAGAAGCCCTTTAATGCTCCCACAAAGGTACGAGCAATAAGCGGTAAAGACTTAACAAGACTGATAATACCGCCTGCAGCCAAAGCACCTGCACCGATGTAACGGATATATGTTCCCCAGACACTACCTGCACCGCCTGCATTAAACAGTTCTGCTACGGTCTTACCACCGGCTAATGCCGAGGTATAATCACCTGCAAAAAGCACCATTATAGGAATGAGCACAACCCAACTCAAAAGACCGCCGGCAAACATATAAGAAGAAATTCTCGGTCCGCAGATGTAACCAACACTCATAACTGCGGGATAAATTTGGGTACCTACACAACCAGGATAAAGACGGGGTCCTTCGTAAGAAACCTCACCGGGAACAATTTTAAGTCCATCAATAATGAACTTGAAAAAAGCAGCAAAGCCCATACCTGCGAAAACGGTAGATGCTTTAGAGCCACCCTCTTCACCTGCGAGCATAACCTCGGCACAAGCTTGTCCTTCAGGATAAGGCAATACACCATGTTCACGGACGATAAGGGCATTTCTTAACGGAATCATAAAGAATACACCCAACAAACCGCCGAGTAAGGCAATAATGGTTATTTCAACCAAACCCGGCTTTTCCATAATGTCGTCTTTTGCCCAAAGGAACAATGCCGGCAAGGTGAAAATAGCACCGGCAGCCAAAGACTCACCTGCTGAGCCGATAGTCTGCACCATATTGCTTTCCAAAATTGAATTCTTACGCATAATAACGCGGATAACACCCATTGCGATAACTGCGGCAGGAATTGAAGCCGAAACGGTCATACCTACACGAAGTCCCAAATAAGCGTTTGCCGCACCGAATATAACAGCCAAAAGTATACCCATTATAATAGATGTAACAGTCAACTCCGGGGTAACCTTATCAGCCGCAACATACGGCTTAAAGTTGTTTTGCTTTTCCATAAAATAACTCCTAATATTTTTTCGGGGTGAGTATTGCACACAATAACTCACTCTAATCCAATTATGGATTATATCATATAAGCATTTTGTAGTCAAGAAAATAAATATTGGAATAAAAACAGCACCGCATCTTTCGATACAGTGCTGTTCTGAATTTATAAAATCAAATTATTAGTATGCTACGCCTTGAGCAACCATAGCCTCAGCAACCTTTTCAAAACCGGCAATATTAGCACCGACAACAAGGTCGTCGCCCATACCGTATTTATTAGCAGCCTTGATAGAGCTTTCAAAGATATTGCTCATAATAGTGTGAAGTTTAGCGACAACTTCTTCGCTGGACCAAGAATAACCCATAGAGTTCTGACTCATTTCCAAACCTGAAACTGCAACGCCACCTGCATTAACTGCCTTTGAAGGAGCAACGATAACGCCGTTCTCTTTAAGATATGCAACAGCCTCGTTAGTTGTAGGCATATTGGAAACCTCAACATAATACTTAACGCCGTTAGCAACAATTTTCTTAGCCTCTTCCATGCCAACCTCGTTCTGAGTAGCACAAGGCATAACAACGTCAACCTTTACGCCCCAAGGCTTCTCACCTTTGAAGAACTGAACACCAAACTTATCAGCATAATCCTCAACTCTGTTACGGCAGGAAGCACGCATTTCAAGCATGAAATTAATCTTCCCTTCGGTGTTAACGCCATCCGGGTCATAAACATAACGGTCAGGACCGGAAATTGTAACAACCTTACCGCCAAGCTCGGTAATCTTCTTAACAGTACCCGAAGCAACGTTACCGAAGCCGGAAACTGCGAAGGTCTTACCCTTAATATCGTCCTTGAAATACTTGAGCATTTCAACTGCATAATAAACAGCACCGAAACCGGTAGCTTCAGGTCGGATTAAAGAACCGCCGTAAGAAATACCCTTACCGGTAAGAACGCCGGTAAACTCATTCTGAAGTCTCTTATACTGACCGTAGAGGTAGCCTACCTCACGTGCGCCAACACCGATGTCACCTGCGGGAACGTCGGTATTAGGACCGATATGTTTTGCAAGCTCGGTCATAAAGCTCTGGCAGAAGCGCATAACTTCGCCGTCAGATTTACCCTGCGGGTCAAAGTCAGAACCACCTTTACCGCCACCCATAGGCAATGTGGTAAGAGAGTTCTTAAAGGTCTGCTCAAAGCCCAAGAACTTAATAATACTCTCATTAACTGAAGGATGGAAACGAAGACCGCCCTTGTAAGGACCGATAGCTGAGTTAAACTGTACTCTGAAACCGCGGTTTACCTGAACCTGACCGTTATCGTCAACCCAGGATACACGGAATTTAATAACTCTTTCAGGCTCTACCATTCTCTCGATAATGCCCAACTTCTGATATTCGGGATGTGCCTCTACAACCGGCTCAATAGACTCCAAAACCTCTTTAACTGTCTGATGGAATTCAACTTCACCGGGATTACGCTTTTCTACATCAGCGTAAACTTTATTAAGATATTCGCTTTTAAACATTATGTACTCCTCCTAATGTTCTGAAAATTACCAAAATATTATAATTCTTTTTTTGAGCTATGTCAACAAAAACTGGTAATTTAAAGTCGTTTTCTAACAAATTTAGGTATTTAAAACAAATTTATAAGTGGCGGTGTCAAATTTTAGCACTTTACCACCCTAAAACTTAATTTTATTAAGTTTAGTTTCAACAACCGCCACTTTATTTTACATAAAATTATCTTTGTTAAGATTTTAACGCTTTTTGTTTAAAAAGTTAATCTAGTTCTTTCATGCCCGTGTATAGTTCATAATATCTGCCTTTGAGTTTCAATAAATCGTCGTGAGTGCCACGCTCGATTATCTCACCTTTTTCCAAAACCATAATAGCGTGGGCATTACGGACAGTAGAAAGACGGTGTGCTATAACAAAGGTTGTACGGTCTTTCATCAATCTATCCATACCGTGTTCAATATGACGCTCTGTACGGGTGTCAACCGAGCTTGTTGCCTCGTCAAGCACCAGAATAGGTGCCTTGGACAATGCAGCACGGGCAATATTGAGTAACTGACGCTGGCCTTGAGAAAGATTGGCGCCGTCACCCTCAATCATAGTGTTATAGCCATCAGCCAAACGCATAATAAAACTATGAGCGCTCGCAGTTTTTGCAGCAGCGACAACCTCGTCATCGGTGGCGTCTAACCTGCCGTAGCGGATATTCTCCATAACCGTACCCGTGAAAAGATGGGTATCCTGCAAAACCATTGCTATATTTTTACGCAAACCGTCACGGCTATATTCCTTAATATCAATACCGTCAATAGTAATTGAACCCTCGTCAACATCATAAAAGCGGTTTAGCAGATTAGTAACAGTTGTCTTACCCGCTCCCGTCGAGCCAACGAAAGCAATTTTCTGTCCCGGTTTTGCGTAAAGTGAAATGTTGTGGAGTATGACCTTATCGGGATTATAGCCAAAGGTAACATTATGAAGTTCAACAAATCCCTTCATTCCCTCACCCGAATTTGCATTTTCTACATCGGGTGCTTCGGGGTCTAAATCAATAACGCCGAAAACACGCTCGGCACCCGCTAAAGCGGCAAACACTGTGCTGATTTGCATCGACAACTGATTTATCGGCATCGAAAACTGCCTTGAATAGTTGGCGAAAACCGTCAAGTCACCCGGGCCGAAGCCGGTAGTACACATTAACACACCGCCAATACCTACCGTAACTGCATAACTTATCATACTGATGTTATGCATAATAGGACCCATAACTCCGCCAAAAAATTGAGCTTTAAACTGTTTATCACGCATATCGTTATTAAGAAGTTCAAATTCGTCAACACAGGTGTCCTCGTGATTGAAAACCTTAACAACCTTTTGTCCCGTAACGGTTTCCTCAATGTAACCGTTAACCGCGCCTAACGCTGCCTGCTGACCTGAATAATACTTTCTTGATTTCGAGCCTATTACCGAAACAGTTTTGGTTAAAACAGGCACGAAAACAATGGTAATCAAGGTCAGCCATAGGTTAGTTGTAACCATAAATACAACCGTACCGATTAAACTTACAACGCCCGACACTACCGATGTTAACGAGTTATTAAGCATAACATCGATATTATCGACGTCATTGGTAAAACGGCTCATTGTTTCACCGGTCGGAGTCGAATCAAAATATCTTGTCGGCAAGCGTAACAGTTTTTCAAACAACTCATTGCGGAGCCGCTCGGTTGCATTTTGCGAAACGCCAAGCATTATTCTTGCCTGCAAATAGGTTGCAACAATTCCGACAGCGTATACAATAAGCATAATCAAAACTGCGGCAAGAACATATACCATAACCTCTGAAAAATTGCCCAACGAGATTATTTTTTGCAAAAACGGAAGTTCACTTACGGCAGTGATTACCCTATCGGCAATTTTACCTACCGCTGTAAAAGTAATATTTGCATTTGGTGCAACCGCCAAAGTTATACGGTTGATAATCGGTGCAAGCATATAACCGCCGATAAGCGAAGTGACAGTACTCAAAAGCATACAGAAAAGCACTAAAATAAGTCTTAATTTATACTTTGAAACATACGACCAAAGCCTTTTAACCGTAGCAAGAGTATTCTTCGGCTTACCGTGAGGACGAGGACCACCCGGACCACCGCCACGCGGACCGCCACGAGGTCCCGGAGTCGGCATCATAGGACCTTTGGTTTCGGTTACTGCCCTATTATACTGTCTTTGGAGGTCTTCTAATGTACGTTTAGCCATTATTTTTCCTCCTTTTCCATTTGAGAATAATAGATTTCCTGGTACTCTCTATTTTTCCCTAACAATTCAGCGTGTGTACCGACACCGGTAATCTTACCGTCGTCCATAACCACTATTTTTTCGGCATCAATAACCGAAGAAATACGCTGTGCAATAATAATTTTAGTAGCATTCGGGATATCCTCGCGGAATGCACGCCTGATACCTGCCTCGGTAGCGGTATCGACCGCACTCGTCGAGTCATCAAGTATTAAAATTTTCGGTTTTTTGAGTAATGCACGTGCAATACAAAGTCTTTGCTTTTGTCCTCCCGAAACGTTAGAGCCACCCTGCCCCAAATCACTCTCATAACCCTTTGTAAAGCCTTCAATAAACTTATCAGCTTGAGCACTTTTAGCAACGGCAATGATTTCCTCATCAGTAGCATTTTCGTCTGCCCAACGCAAGTTTTCAGCGATAGTACCGCTGAATAAAACGTTCTTTTGCAGTACCATACTTACGCCCTCGCGAAGATTATATAACGAATAGTCCTTAACGTTTACTCCGTCAACCAAAACTTCACCTTGGTCGACGTCATAAAGACGCGGAATCATCGAAACAAGTGTTGTCTTTCCGCAACCGGTCGAGCCGATAACACCTACTGTACTTCCGGCTTTAATAGTAAGGTTAATATTATTTAAAACCGTTTCCTCACTGTTTTCGTAATATCTGAACGAAACATTTTTAAATTCTATTGAACCGTTTTTCACTTCTAACTCAGGTTGAGATGCATCAATATCGGTAATATCAATTTTCTCATTCAAAACCTCTTTGATTCGGCGCGCCGAAGCCAATGCACGTGCCGAGGTCATAAGCAAAACGGTTATCATCGTAATTGCCATCAAAATTTGGGTAACATATGTCAAAAATGCGGAAAGGTCACCTATATCCATACCTGTTCTGATTACTGCATCCGAGCCAAACCACAAAACTGCAAGTGTTGTAAGGTTCATACAAACTGTGGTAACCGGTTGCATAAAAATCATAATTTTAAGCGCTTTTATTCCCGACTCTTTAAGGTCACTGTTGGCATTCTTAAAGTTCTCATTTTCGTGGTCTTCACGAACAAAAGATTTCACAACGCGGATATTGGTAACACCCTCTTGAACGGTGGAATTCAGTTTATCAATTTTAACCTGCATTTTAGTAAAACGTTTAAAACCTAAAAAAATCAAACCGAAAATTCCAATTAACATCAAGGGAATCGTAACCGCAAATATAACCGAAAGGCTTGGTCTTAAAGCAATCGCCATAATAAGTCCGCCAAGCATCATACCGGGGGAACGCAGTGCCATTCGTAAAAGCATATTGACAAAGTTTTGCATTTGAGTAACATCGTTAGTCAAACGTGTAACAAGAGAACCCGTCGAAAACTTATCAATATTTTTAGAGGAAAAATCCTGAACCTTACGGTATACATCACTTCTTAAATCAGCGGCAAAGTTAACCGATGCTTTTGCACCGAAATATGCACCGCCGACACCGCCTGCCATCATAAAAACAGCAATCAAAATCATACCAATTGCAGTTGCAACACTTTTTGTAATAGTTAAACTGCCGTCCTCACCCGCATTGATGACGGTTGACAACATAAACGGCATTAAAACCTCTCCTATAACCTCAACAATCATACACAAAGGACCTATTATAAAGTATGAAAGATACGGTTTTATATATTTAAACCAAGTTTTCATTTTGTACTCCTTTCAACCGTCACACGCAAATTTTCATTCATTTTTTCAAGGCATTGAGCAAGGATTTTCATATCTTGCTCGTTGATACCCCGGAACATAGCATAGTCAATATCCGAAAACAGTATATGTGTCTTATCTATAACATTTTGACCCTTTTCGGTAATTCTTATATGATTTTTTCGGCTATCGGTATCGCAAGCAGTACGAACAATAAATCCCCCTACCTCCAACTTTTTAAGCGTTGTTGCCACCGCAGCGGGACTAATCTCAAAATGGTCGGCTATTGAACGCTGTGAAGCGTCCTCATGACGTGAAATATACATAAGCAGCATATGTTGACTGCGGTGAATACCAAAATTTTCTGCCGACTGACGTTCGAAAATCCTACGGTGAAGCCGGTCATTTTTTCTAAACATTTCAACCGACCTTTTTAAATTTTCATCATATGTTTTTTGCAAAATAATCACCCCGAAATCACAAAACAAAAATAGTTAACGCGTTTATTGTTTACACGTTAACTATTTTATCATACTATAAATTTAAGTCAATAGACAATATATGAATATTTTTTAAATTTTGGCAATTTTTTCATCAAACAGTAACCAAGGATAGATGTTATCGGACAATGCTTTAAACTCGTAATTTTGCCCGTTTAAGTTAAACGAAATTTTATGTGAAAACAGTGCCACTTTACTATTTATATTTGAGCCGTATTTTTTATCCCCCAAAATCGGATGCTTACGACTTGCAAACTGTACCCTGATTTGATGCGTGCGACCCGTATGCAGTTTGATTTTCACCAAAGACACTGTAGCGTTTTCGATTTCAGCAGTAGCTAACTTTATAAACTCAAGGCTTGCTTTTTTAACGCCTTTTCGTTCGCGGTTTACAACATAAGTTTTACTTTTTGTTCTGTCATAAAAAAGCAAATCCTCTAAAACCGTACTCGAACCTACGTCACCCTCAACTACCGCTAAATATTCCTTATTAAAGGTTTTATCGGTAATCCCACGGGAAAGTTCGGCAGCGGTTTTATTGCCATTTGCAAATACCATTACGCCTGAAACCTCACGGTCAAGCCGATGAACAACCAACGGTTTTTTATTGCCGTCAGCCAACAAACAAGGCATACCGCCCGAAGCATCCTCAGACAAAATACCTGACGGTTTTATACAAACGATATATTCACTTGTATTTTCTAAAATTTTAATATTTTCCATAATCAACTCAAAAAAGCCCGAGAAAACCTCGGGCTAATATTTATTCTTCAGTATCGTCCTCAGTTGTTTCTAAAACAGTGACCGATATTTCCAAAACGCGACGTTCGGCAACTTTAGTAACCTTAACCAATAGTTTATCATAGGTAAACTCGTCACCTTCTTCGGCAATTTTACCAAGTTGTTCAAGCACCCAACCGCCGACCGAAACCGAATCGGACTCGTCATTATCGTCAATCTCAAAATACTCGAACATTTTATCAAGAACTGTACTGCAAAGTACAGTTATGCTACCGTCGGAATTTTCGGTGAATTCTTCAACAACCTCGTCATACTCGTCCCAGATTTCACCGACAAGTTCTTCCAAAATATCTTCCATAGTAGCAATACCGGTAGTACCGCCGTATTCGTCGGATATAACCGCCATATGAGTCTTTTTAGACTGCATAAGTTTAAGCAGTTCGCTTATAGACATCTGCTTCGCGACAAAAACAGTAGGTTTAATAATCGACCTTATTGTCTTGCGGTTTGACTGTAAAAGTTTATTAAAATCACGAATATGGATAACGCCGACAATACTGTCAACCGTTCCGTCAAAAACAGGCAAACGGGAAAAGCCCGACTCGTCAAAAGCCTTACGTATTTCTTCAAGGCTGTCGGATTTATCAACCGCAATCATATCAACACGAGGGGTTAAAATATCACCAACAGGACATTCACTGAACGAAATTGCGGAACGGATAAGGTCACGTTCAACCTCGTCGATACCGCCACCCTCTTCGGCTTCTTCAACTATGTTAATCAGTTCATCACCAGTGATTGTATCTTTATTGTCCAAACGGAAGACCTTTTTAAGCATCTTTTTCCAAACAACGAAAAATGACACAAGCGGAGTGAACAAAATCATCAAAAACTTTAAAAACCCTGATGCAAACATTGCAAAACTTTCAGGTTTTTCCTTGGCGATACTTTTTGGTGAAATTTCACCGAAAATCAATACCGCAACCGTCATAACAACGGTCGAAATTGTAGAGCCTAAACTCTCATTTCGCAACAAATCAATAAAAAGTACCGTCGCGATTGAAGTTGAGGCAATATTTACAATATTATTTCCGATAAGTACCGTTGACAGAAATTTATCATAATTTTCAGTCAAATCATACGCTCTTTTAGCACGGCGGTTACCATCATCAGCCATCATTTTAAGACGAATTTTATTAAGCGATGTGTACGCCGTTTCAGATGCCGAGAAAAATGCGGAAAAAGCCAACAAAATCACCAATAAAAGTAATTTCAGCCAAATGTCCGTATCCAAGAAAAAATTCCCCCTATGGTAAAATATATTTACACTTAATATGCAAAAAAATAATAACACAATTTGTAAATATTTTCAAGTGAAATTTAATAAAAGCCTTGTTCAACCAAACTCAAACAAGGCTTAAGTTTTCAATTATTTAATTGCTGTGCTTTTTTCTTTTTGAATAACGTCGTGAGCACCGCCCTCAACAATACTTGTTGCGGAAACAAGGGTTAATTTTGCTTTCTGTTGTAACTCAGGGATACCCAATGCACCGCAGTTGCACATTGTAGACTTAACCTTGCTCAAAGACAAAGCAACATTATCCTTTAATTTACCAGCATAAGGTACATAAGAGTCAACACCCTCTTCGAATGATAACTTCTTATCACCGCCGAGGTCATATCTCTGCCAGTTACGAGCGCGGTTTGAACCTTCGCCCCAATACTCCTTAAAGTAGTTGCCGCCGATGTTAACCTTATTTGTCGGGCTTTCATCGAAACGGGCGAAGTAACGGCCCAACATAATAAAGTCAGCACCCATAGCCAAAGCCAAGGTCATATGATGGTCATAAACGATACCACCGTCAGAGCAAACGGGCACATAAACGCCTGTTTCCTCGAAATACTCGTCACGAGCCTTGCAAACCTCAATCAAAGCGGTTGCCTGACCGCGACCGATACCCTTGGTTTCGCGGGTAATACAGATTGAACCGCCACCGATACCGACCTTAATAAAGTCAGCACCTGCTTCTGCTAAGAAACGGAAACCGTCTGCATCAACAACGTTACCTGCGCCAACCTTAACGGTGTCACCGTATTTTGCACGAATCCAATCAATAGTCAATTTCTGCCATTCAGAGAAGCCCTCAGAGGAGTCAATACAAAGAACATCTGCCCCTGCCTCAACCAAAGCAGGAACACGCTCTGCATAGTCACGGGTGTTGATACCTGCACCAACAACATAACGTTTAGATGCATCAAGCAACTCATTAGGATTCTGCTTATGAGTATCATAGTCCTTACGGAAAACCATATAGCAAAGCTTACCGTCATCGCTTATAATCGGCAAGGAATTGAGTTTGTTATCCCAAATTATATCATTAGCTTCTTTAAGGCTTGTACCCTCTTT
>JAZRSW010000079.1:0-3761 GCA_045651745.1 Acutalibacteraceae bacterium | reverse complement strand
TAATTTTGACTTGAAGAGGGAATACAGATTGCATCAACAAATATGTTAGTGCCTTCTTTTGGATATACAAACTTCAAATCTGGGTTAACGTCTGCCATAGTGAGATAGTCACCGGCATAATAAGGGGCAATAGCGGCGTTTCCGCCCTCCATTTTATCAAATACCTCGTCCATAACTCTGCCTTGTAAAACCTTGTTTTGTTCACGAAGTTTTGCGGCAGCCTTATCCCAGTCAGACTTATCTTCTGAGTTAATATCTATTCCTAAATAAAACTGTGCAATAGCAAAAGCGTCACGCGGGTTATTAAAGGTTAAGATATTATCCTTGTACTTTTCGTCCCACATAATACCCCAACTGTCAGGCGCTTCTTTTACAACTGTTTCGTTGTAAATCAATCCAACCATACCGACACTGTAAGGTACTGTAAACTTGTTTTCTGGGTCAAAATAAGCATTTTTATACTTATCGTCAATATATTTATAGTTAGGGATTTTAGAAAAATCAATCTCTTTTAATCGGTTTTCCGACCTCATACGGTCAATCATATAGTCTGATGGGATAATGATGTCATAACCGACCGACTCGCTTTGCATTTTACCGTACATTGCTTCGTTACTGTCGAATGTAGTGTAGTTTACGGCAATTCCGGTCAACTTTTCAAATGCACCGATAACATCTAATGCACCTTCGCTACCGTCGGAAATATATTCACCCCAGTTAAATACGTTAAGGGTTGTACCTTTGAGTTTTTCTGCCATTTCTGCATAATATTCAGGATTTTCTACTTCGACTTCGGTGTTCGAATTACCAAAACCAGACATTACGAAAAGACCGACAATAAGTAAACAAGCAATTATTATACAAACATATTTTTTCATCTGTCAGCTTTCCGTCCTTTCTTTTTATCGTCGGACTGAACGATATTCAGTAATATCATAAGCACTAAAATTATGATAAACATAATGCTTTCGAGTGCATAAACATCGGGTTTCATCGGTTTTCTTGTCATCGAATAAATTAGTAATGGCAATGTTTGATATGTACCATTGGTAAAATAACTGATAACAAAATCATCAAGAGACATTGTGAAAGCCATAATGAACCCAACGATAATACCGGGTGTGATAGAGGGGAGAACTGCCTTGAAAAATGCTTTAATAGGTGTGCAACCTAAGTCCATTGCCGCCTCGGTTAAGTGCTTGTCGGTTGAACTTAATCTTGGTAAAACATTTAAAATAACATAAGGTAAGCCGAATGTTATATGTGCAATTAAAATGGTAAAGAAGTTTACCGAGTTAACAAGATTTAAAATTCTGCCGATAAATACGAACATCAGCATCATTGAAATACCTGTGACAACCTCAGGGTTCATCATGGGGATGTTGGTGATAGACATTGTTGCACTTTTAGTCCATTGCTTTTTCATTTTGCTTATACCGACAGCGGCAACTGTACCCAAAACTGTCGATACGACTGAAGAAATAAGTGCTAAAATAAGTGTGTTACGTAATGCACCGAGCATATCTCCGCCATAAAGGAACAACTCTTTATACCAACGAAGAGAAAAGCCCTCAAAAACAGCTGTACCTGTACCTGAATTAAACGAAAATACAAGCATAACAATCATCGGAGCATACAGTAAAATAAGGATTAAAGCAATAAAAATACTTCTTAATATTCTCATATTACAATACCTCCCGATGCATTTTCGTCGTCGTTATCCGAGAAACGATTAACAACGGCAAGGCTTACAATAATTATCAACATCAAAACCAGAGAAATTGTTGCACCGATGTTGTAGTCGGGTGCACCTGAACGGTAAAACTTCTCCTCTATAATATCTCCAATCATTACAATTCTGCCCTCAGAAAAAATACGTGAAATGTAAAACGTACTTACACAAGGTACAAAAACCATAGTAATTCCAGAAAGAACGCCGGGGATACTTAAAGGCAAAATTACCCTTTTAATAGTGCCGAAAACATTGCAACCGAGGTCACTTGAAGCCTCTAAAAGTGATTTATCAACCTTTGAAATGCTTGAATAAATAGGCAATATCATAAAGGGCAGGTAATTATAAACCATACCGAAAATAACCGTTCCCGCCGAGCCCAAAAAGGTTACAGCAGGCAGTCCAAGACTCTCTAAAAGTGTATTTATAATGCCCGTTCTCTCTAAAATCTGACGCCAAGAGTATGTACGTACAACTAAATTCATAAGCATAGGTAACATAACGAGAAGCATTAACATACCTTGTACCGAAGCATTGGTTTTTGACATACAGTATGCAAACGGATACGATAAAACCAAGCAAATAACCGTTGCGATTAAAGCATAAAGCATTGACATCCAAAATACATACATATAATCACGCGAGGTGAAAAAGGTAGTTATATTTTGGAATGTAAACTGACCGTCAGCCGTTGTAAATGCATAATAAACAACGAAAATCAACGGTACAATTATAAATAACACCGACCATAAAAGGTAGGGTGCGTTTAGAACAATTTGTCCACCTTTGTTTTTATTCATCTGCGGCTTCCTCCAAAGCTTGAGCTTCGGCAGCCTCGGCAGCTTCTTCGTTCATTTCGTCAAGCTCTTCACTGTATGAACTGTAATCGCCGAATGTACCCGAATATTCAGATTTTTTCATAATATGGATAGCATCAGGCTCAATATAAAGACCGACAGTTTCACCGACATCGTGTTTGTCGGTAGTTTGAATCATCCATTTGAAGTTGTTAATATCAACAATAATTTCATAATGAACGCCCAAGAAAGTAACAGAAGTAACCTGACCCTCTAACATACCGTTTACCGGCGGAACAATATCAACGTCTTCAGGACGGATAACAACGTCAACTTCTTCGTTTTTGCCAAATCCTTTGTCAAGGCACGTAAACTGCTTGCGGTTAATTTCAACTAAAAAGTCCTTTTTCATAACACCGTCAATAATGTTACTTTCACCGATAAAATCAGCAACAAATGCGTTTTCAGGCTCATTATAAATATCAGCAGGGGAGCCAATTTGTTGAATTTTACCCTTATCCATAACAACAACCGTGTCAGACATAGACAGAGCTTCTTCTTGGTCGTGAGTAACAAAAATAAAGGTAATACCGGTGCGCTTCTGAAGGTTTTTCAATTCAACCTGCATATCTTTTCTTAACTTCAAATCGAGCGCAGACAGAGGCTCATCCAAAAGTAAAACCTTCGGATGATTGATAATTGCGCGTGCAATAGCAACACGCTGTTGCTGACCGCCCGAAAGAGTTTCAATTTTACGTCTTTCAAGACCTTTAAGGTTAACCATTTCAAGCATTTCGACAACCTTGTCGTGTATCTCGGATTTAGGTACATTTTTTACTTTGAGCCCGAAAGCAACGTTATCGTAAACGTTCAAATGCGGAAACAGTGCATAACGCTGAAAAATTGTGTTGACGTTTCTTTTGTGAGGTGGAACTTCATTAATATTTTTCCCCTCAAAAAAAACATCTCCGTCTGTCTGTGTCTCAAATCCTGCAATTATACGGAGAGTTGTTGTTTTTCCGCAACCCGAAGGGCCAAGGAAAGTGACAAACTCGCCGTTCTTGATTGTAAGGTCAACACCGTCAAGAACAGTATTAGAGTCATACGACATACGGATATTTTTTAATTCAATAATATTTTCGCTCATTTAAGCATCCCCCTTTGCGGTAGTAGGTATAAAATAATCAGTGCGAGATACCCGTCAACTCTATTGTTTTAAGCCCTCGCAAAGG
>JAZRSW010000078.1:0-37507 GCA_045651745.1 Acutalibacteraceae bacterium | reverse complement strand
TAACCGATTTGCCAAAATGCGAAATAGACCTTTGCACCATTAAATATTGATTGTTTTTTGCGTTTTATTTCGTTTAAACGTGTGTTAATGCTTCAATAATGATTGTAGTACGTCGAAACGCTTTTGAAGCGTTTCGAGAAGGCACTTGACAAGTGGCTTTAGCAAAATTAAATTACAATATTTAATTTTGTGCGATACTCATTTCAATGAAAAAGGACAATTTTTTATCAAAAATTTGTCGCAAAATCAAAGATTTTGTGGCGAAACAGGACTGTTTCGCCTAACCTATTTCATTATAATATTAAAGGCGGTTAAAATAGCCATACTTTGCTTGACATTGGGGTCAATTTGGAGTAAAATATAATCTGTATAAATGTGCATATTTTGGAAATTTTAATATTTGAATATTTTTACAATATACATATACTATATATTCTAATTTAACTGTTTAATTTTGAAAAAGGAGTTTATTTAATGGCAGAAAATTTAAAGAAAAATGCCGAAAAGAAATCGAAGCAAACAAGTATTGATACTAAAAAGAAAAAGTATTATAAAACAAGCAAAAATTCTAGTGAAAAGACATTTAAAAAGTCTACTTCAAGCAAAAAGTCTACTGACAAGGTGGTTGACAAAGCTAAAAAGGCTAATAACAGTGTTGCTAAAAGAAATACAGCACAAAAGTCAGGCAAGCGTAGCAAAACCATGAAACCCCCGAAAAATCTTAAGCCGTTGCACATAACCCCTTTGGGCGGACTTGGTGAAATCGGCAAAAATATTACTCTTTATGAGTATGGCGAGGATATGTTTTTGGTTGATTGCGGTATGTCATTCCCTGATGAAGAAATGTTGGGTATTGACATCGTTATCCCTGATTTTACCTATGTTAAAAATAATGTCGATAAAATCAAGGGCCTTGTTGTCACACACGGTCACGAAGACCATATCGGCGGTATACCGTATCTTTTGAAAGAGTGCAATATCCCTGTTTACGGTACGGCGCTCACCATAGGTCTTATCGAAGGAAAACTTCGTGAGCATAAGCTTATGGACAGTGCGAAACTCAATGTAGTAAAGCCAAGAGATGTTGTAAAATTCGGTGAATTCAAGGTTGAGTTTATTCACGTTAACCATTCAATTCCCGATGCTGTTGCAGTTGCGATTGAAACCCCTGTTGGCACCGTTGTTCAGACGGGTGACTTTAAGATTGACACCACGCCGATTGACGGTGAGGTTATTGATTTAGCCCGATTGGGAGAGCTCGGTAAAAACGGCGTGTTGGCATTGCTTTCCGATTCTACTAATGCCGAGCGTCCCGGATTTACCCCGAGTGAAAGCATTGTCGGTGAAAGTTTTTCTAACATTTTTAAAAAGGCAGAGAACAAGCGCATTATTGTTGCGACGTTCTCTTCAAATATCCATCGTGTACAGCAGATTATCGACGAAGCCGTACGTTGCGGCCGTAAGGTTGCAGTTTCGGGCAGAAGTATGGAAAATGTTGTGCAGGTTGCAAGTGAATTAGGCTATTTAACCGTGCCTGACGGCGTTTTGATTAGCATTGATAAGATAAAAGACTATACGCCGTCGCAGTTGGTTATTGTTACTACGGGCAGTCAGGGTGAGCCTATGTCGGCTTTGCACCGTATGGCATTTGGCGACCACAGAAAAGTTTCGGTTGGAGCAGGGGACTTAATTATCATTTCGGCAACCCCTATTCCGGGCAACGAAAAATTGGTTACCAAGGTTATAAATGAGTTGTTAAAACTCAATGCACAGGTTGTTTATGAAAAAATGTATGATGTGCACGTTTCGGGACACGCTTGTCAAGAGGAATTAAAGTTAATTCTTAATTTGACAAAGCCGAAATTCTTTATCCCTGCTCACGGTGAGCAGAAGCACCTTGTAAAACACGCAGGTCTTGCTGAATCGGTAGGAGTTAAGCACGAAAATATCCTTGTCACTTCTATCGGCAAGGTTATCGAGATTACGCCTGATTCAATGAAGGTTGTCGATACCGTTCAGGCAGGAAGCATTTTGGTTGACGGTTTTGGCGTCGGTGACGTTGGTAACGTTGTTTTGCGCGACCGCAAACATCTGGCAGAGGACGGAATTATTGTTGTTGCCGTATCGGTTGATTCGGTAACGCGTGAGGTTATTGCAGGCCCTGAAATTATTACCCGCGGATTTGTCTATGTAAAAGAAGCCGAGAGGCTGATGGACGACGCGAGAGAGGCTGCTTGCGATATACTTGAAAAGTGCTATATCAACAACGTTCGTGATTGGGGTACTGTTAAATCCCGCGTACGTGACGGATTGTCGCGTCACCTTTACGAGCAGACGGGACGCAGTCCTATGATATTGCCAATCATTCTTGAAGTATAATGTATTTTAACTTTAAAAGGAGGTTTAACCTCGGATGAAAAAGGTTTGGGGAGTAGGAAGAATATTTTTACTTTTGTTAGCATTTTTGTTGGCTGATGTTGCGGTGGTAATGTTTGCCGATAAATATGCTTTGCCTATCGCATTAGGCGTTTTGGGTTTGGGTTTGGTTGCGGTCATTACTTCGCTTGTTGGACTTCACGCTAACATCGGAAAAATTATTTCAGGTGTTTCAAAGGGTATTTCCACTTCTCAGTCAAAGGCGTTGACCGAATTGAGAATCCCCGTGTTGATAACTACTGCATACGGTGAAATCGTTTGGTATAACCCTCAATTTGAAAATGATATTCCCGAAGCATCGACCGCAGTCGGTAAAAATATTGAGCAGATTTTCGGTCGCGAATTTACTGATGATATAACCAGTAATACCCACGTCGAAATAACATTAGGCAATAAGATTTTCTCGGTTACCGATTCGGAAATCGAGAGTGGCGGCACACCGCTTCATATTTACTATTTATTTGATGTTACCGCTTTGCGCAAGATTGCTCACGAATATTCGGAAACAAGACCGGTTGTGGCGCTTTTGGCAATTGATAACCTTGATGAAATCACTAAAAACGCGCGCGACAGTGAAATCGCTTCGTTCAGAGGTTCGGTTCAACAGAGAATCGAAAAATGGTTTTCACATATTAACGGTGTTTGCCGAAAACTGTCGGGTGACCGTTATATGTTGGTTTTGGAAGAACGTAGTTTCCAAAGTTTAAGCCAAGAGGGTTTCAATGTTCTTAGCAGTGTAAGAGAATTGAAATTTGGTGACAGCTCAGCAACCTTGTCCATAGGTATCGGTCAGGGTGGAAACTCATTGGCTGAGTGCGAGGAAATGGCAAAGCAGGCACTTGATATGGCTTTGGGTCGCGGTGGTGACCAAGCTGTTATCAAAATGCCAAATAACGAGTATAAGTTTTACGGCGGTGTTTCGGGTGCATTGGAAAAGCATAATAAGGTCCGTGCTCGTATTATTGCAAACACCTTGAAAAGTCTTATCCTTTCAAGCAGTAACGTTGTCTTGATGGGTCACCGTTTCGCCGATTTGGACAGTTTGGGTTCTTGTATTGCTATGGCAAGCGCGGTGTCTGATTTGGGACGTCAGCCCTACATAGTAATGGATACCGAAAAAACAATGGCAAAATCCTTGGTTGAACGCGCCGAAGCCTTGGGTGTTCAGTGTAATTTTATGTCAGGCAGTGAAGTTATGCCGGTTATCGATAAGCAAACACTGTTGATTGTTACTGACGTTCACCGTCCCTCGTTCTTGGACAGCCCCGAGGTGTACGAGCACTGTAAAAATGTTGTTGTAATTGACCATCACCGTAAAGCAGTCGATTTTATTAACGATGCGGTCATTTTCTATCACGAAACGGCAGTTTCTTCGGCTTGTGAGATGGTTGCCGAAATGTTGCAGTATATGTGTCCTAAAGCCGTCGGTCAGTTTGAAGCAGAGGCTTTGCTTTCGGGAATTATGCTCGATAGCCGTAATTTCGTGCTTAATACCGGTGTCAGGACATTTGAAGCATCAGCGTTTTTACGTAACCGCGGTGCCGACCCTGTAACCGTCAAAAAGTTGTTTGCAGGTTCTATGGAAACTTACAAGCAACGCGCAGAAATTGTCGCTTCGGCTGAAGTTTACGACGAAGATTGCGCTATTGCAATGAATACCGATATTAGTGCTAATTCAAGGCTTGCATCGGCTCAGGCGGCTGATGAACTTTTAGGTATAAGCGGTGTTTTAGGCTCGTTTGTTATAAGCCGATACGGTAGTGAGTTTAATATTTCCGCAAGGTCGTTGGGAAGTATGAACGTTCAAGTCATAATGGAACATTTGGGTGGCGGCGGTCACCGTACAATGGCAGCGTGTCAGTTGCCGGTTGATACTTTTGAGGGCGCTGTTGAAAAATTAAAACACGCTATTGACACTTATAAAAAAGATTTAAAAAAATAGTTTTATGTACTATTTTTGGTGTGCTTTAAATATTAGAATATTTACGAAAGGTTTGATATAAATGAAGGTTATTTTAAATGCCGACGTTAAAGGTTTAGGTAAAAAAGGTGAACTTGTAAACGCGTCTGACGGTTATGCAAGAAACTTTTTGTTCCCTAAAAATTTAGCGGTAGAGGCTAATGCAACCGCTATGAATGAGCTTAAAAACCGCGAGGCTTCCAAGGCTCATCATATTGCAGAGGAAAAGGCTGCAGCCACTGCTTCTAAAGAAAAAATTGACGGAAAAGAAATCGTAATCCACGCAAAAGCCGGCTCTAATGGTAAACTTTTCGGTGCGATTACTTCTAAAGAAATTGCCGTTGAAATCAACAAGGTTTTCGGCGTCGCGGTTGATAAAAAGAAAATCTCGGTTGCCGATATTAAGTCTTACGGTGATTTTACTGCCGAAGTAAAACTTTATAACGGCATTACTGCTAAAGTTACAGTATCAGTAAAAGAATAAGATACCTTTGAAAATAAATACAAGAAGGTGAAAATAGTGGCAGAATATATTAACGACAGTCAGTTTGAAGGTAAGGTTTTACCTTTTTCAAGCGAAGCCGAGCAGTCGGTTTTAGGCGCGATTATTGTTGACCCGCCAAGTCTTAATTTGGTTATGGACAAGTTAAAGCCTGACCATTTTTATGTACCGCAAAACCGTCGCATTTATGAAACTCTTTGCAGTATGAGTACAGCCAATCAGGTTATTGACTATGTTACTTTGCTTGAACGTTTAAAGAGTGACGGACTTTTTGATGCGGCAGGCGGTAAGGCATATTTGGCTTCAATTGTTCAAAGCGTGCCAACCTCGGCTAATATTACTACTTATGCCGAAATCGTTACCGAGCGGTATTATGTCCGTTCACTTATGACGGCGGCTCGCGATATTATTGAAACGGCGCAAAACGGCGCTACTGATGCTGATGTGCTGTTAGCAAGTGCAGAGCAGAAAATCTACGACATCCGTCAGGGTAAAGACGTTACAGGTTTGAGATTGCTCGACGATGTTATTAAGGGTGAAACATTTGTCCGACTTGCTAAAATCAGTGACCCCGAAACAAGAAAGGATTATATCGGTATTCCGACAGGATTTTCCAAACTTGACAAGGTGATTACAGGTTTGAACAAGTCCGACCTTATTATTGTCGGTGCTCGTCCCGGTATGGGTAAAACTGCATTCGCGTTGAACGTTGCCCGTAATGTTGCGGTGGCTTCCGGCAAGACGGTTTGCTTCTTCTCGCTTGAAATGAGCCGTGACCAGTTGGCTCAACGTTTACTGTCGAGTGAGGCTATGATTGAATCGGGTAAAATGCGTACGGGTGAACTTTCTTCTGATGAATGGACAAGACTTACTCAAGCAGGCCTTAATTTGTCTTCGGCGAAGATGTATATTGATGAAACTCCGGGTATTACTGTACCCGAAATGAAGGCTAAAATCCGCCGTATGAGAGAAAAACCCGATTTGATTATTATCGACTATTTGGGACTTATCCGTTCGGCAAAACGCACCGAAAACCGTGTGCAAGAAGTTTCGGAAATCACCCGTAATTTGAAAATTATGGCTAAAGAAATGCAGATTCCGGTCTTAGTTTGTGCACAGCTTTCGCGTGGAACTGAGGCAAAAGGTGGTTCGCACAGACCCGCGTTGTCCGATTTGAGAGAATCAGGCTCTATCGAGCAGGATGCAGATATCGTACTGTTTATGTACCGTGATATTTATTACAAAAACGAAAAGACCGACCCGAATGTAGAGATTGACGAGCATAAGGCAGAATGTATAGTTGCTAAAAACCGTCACGGCGGTTTGGAAACAGTGCCTTTGTATTGGGACGGTATGTATACACGTTTTTCAACTTTGGACGGTCAAGGTTAATGTTAAATTCGGTTAAAAACGCAATAAAAAGGTATAATATGATTAACGGTCAAACCGAAATCACCGTCGCTTTGTCGGGCGGTGCCGATTCGGTTGCACTGTTATTATGCCTTTTGGAATTAAAAGACGATTTAGGCGTTAAAATCAGCGCGGCAC
The DNA here is from genome assembly GCA_045651745.1 of Acutalibacteraceae bacterium. Taxonomy (GTDB): domain Bacteria; phylum Bacillota; class Clostridia; order Oscillospirales; family Acutalibacteraceae; genus UMGS172. Next base: position 31,061 of record JAZRSW010000078.1, on the reverse strand, counting down.
ATTTAAACCACTGTTTAAGAGGCGAGGAATCCGACCGCGATGAACAGTTTGTACGTGACCTTTGCAAAAAGTTAAACGTTCCTTTAACTGTTGAAAAAGCCGATGTTAAAGGTCAAGCCGATAAAACAGGCGAGAGTATTGAACTTTGTGCAAGGCGGATACGGTATGAATTTTTGGAACGTGTAGCGGGCGGTCTTATCGCAACGGCACACACGGCAAACGATAATATCGAAACGGTTTTGTTCAATATGTCACGCGGAACGGGAATTTCGGGTCTTTGCGGTATTCCGCCCAAACGTGATAACATAATTCGCCCGTTAATATTGGTAACGCGCGAGCAGGTTGAAACCTACTGTGCAGAAAAAGGCGTTGGGTTTTGTATTGATTCAACCAACAGTGATGAAAGTTATACTAGGAATTTCATTCGACATTCAGTTGTACCGAAATTGAATGAGGTTAATTCTTCCGTTGTCGAAAATGTTGCAAATATGAGCACTTCGTTGCGAAGTGATGAAGATTTTTTATCTAAAACCGCAAAAGAAGCATTTGACAATATTTGTGACGGGAATACGATAGAAGTAGAAGGTTTATGTAAACTTCATCCTGCTATTCGGTCAAGATGTATTGCGCTGTTTTATAAAATCAGCGTAGGTAAAACGCCCGAGCATAAACATATTGAAGCAATTTGCGACCTATTGAATAAAGGTGGCAAATGCTCGGTGCAGAATGATTTTTCGGCAGTGGTTAAGGACGGTAAACTAAAATTTTTGCCGTCAAAATCGGTTGGCTCAATTGAGAGAACCGAGATAAATGAGTTCCCGTTTTGTGATTTTGGTTTAGAAATAACCGAAATTACAACCGAAAATTTAAAATCTCAACAGAAATTTAACAGTTTGTTCTTAAAAAACGCTATTGACTGTGATAAAATAAATGGCAAGTTGATACTTCGCAGTCGACTAATCGGTGATGAAATAAAACTCGCTAAAAGAAATTGTACCAAATCGTTGAAAAAACTGTTTCAAGAGGCTAAAATAGAGGAAACGTTGAGGGATTCTATTCCTGTTTTAGCCGACGATGACGGTGTTGTTTGGGTGGAAGGTTTTGGTGTTGCCGAACGGTGCTGTATAGATGGGAATTCTAAATACATAATATTGGTGGGGAAGTTTAATGAGTAATATGGATAATTGCATTGAAAGTGTATTGTTCAGTGAGAAAAAAATTGCGGAAATAGTTAAAAATTTGGGTGAACAGATTTCTAAAGATTATGAGGGCAAGAAACTTTTGCTTGTTAGCGTTTTAAAAGGCTCGGTTGTATTTATGGCAGATTTAATGCGCAACATAACCATTCCTTGTGAAATTGATTTTATGGTGGTGTCGTCCTATGGTGCAGGCACTAAAACCAGCGGTAATATTAAGATTGTAAAAGACCTTAATATTGACATTGCCGATTACGATTTGTTGATTGTTGAAGACATTCTCGATTCAGGAGTCACGCTTTCAACCTTGAAAAAAATGCTTGAGGCAAGAAAACCTGCAAGTGTTAAAATATGTACATTCCTCGATAAACCCGAACGCCGTAAGGCAGATATCAAGGCGGATTATTGCGGTGTAGCCGTTCCTGACGAATTTATTGTTGGCTACGGTTTGGACTTTCAAGAAAAGTTCCGCAATCTGCCGTATGTCGGTGTGTTAAAGCGTGAATGTTACGAAAAGTAATCCGAAAGGGAGTTTAAAATGAATAAAGGATTAAAGATACTGCTCGGTATTCTGGTACCGCTTGTTTTGGTGGCTGCCGTTGCCGGTGTGGTATACAGTTCAAACACTGCTGATAAGACCGATTATTCGGCTGTGGTGCAGATGTTCTACAACAACGAGATTTCCGAAGCAGAACTTGATATGTACGACGGCACATTGGTGTATATCACCCGTGCTGATGGTAAAAAGCATACATTGACGGTTGTCAGCGAAGTTTTTTACAGTGACTTAAAGGAAATCATTACAGAGAAAAATACCGACCAAGACCCTAATAACGACATCGTTATGAACTATGAAAGAGGCGGCGAAACCTCATGGCTTATGAGCTTGCTGCCGACACTTATAATGGTTGGTCTTACGATATTCGCGTTTATGTTCATAATGCGTAGAATGAACGCATCTATGGGCGGCGATAAGACGATGTCTTTCGGTAAGGCACGCGTCAAAAAGGCTGAAGACGATAAGCGTAAAACAACCTTCGCCGACGTTGCCGGTGCTGACGAGGAAAAAGAGGAAATGACCGAGTTGGTTCAGTTCCTTAAAGACCCCAAAAAGTTTAACGAACTCGGCGCAAGAATTCCGAAAGGTGTTTTGCTTGTAGGCCCTCCGGGAACAGGTAAAACCTTGCTTGCACGTGCAGTTGCAGGTGAAGCAGGTGTGCCATTCTTCTCCATTTCGGGTTCTGATTTTGTTGAGATGTTTGTCGGTGTCGGTGCTTCTAGAGTAAGAGATTTGTTTGACCAGGCAAAGAAAAACTCACCCGCGATTATTTTTATTGATGAAATTGATGCCGTCGGACGTCAGAGAGGTGCAGGTCTCGGTGGCGGTCACGACGAACGCGAGCAGACTTTGAACCAGTTGCTCGTTGAGATGGACGGTTTTGGCGCTAATGAGGGTGTTATCATTATTGCAGCTACTAACCGCCCCGATATTTTGGATAGAGCGTTGCTTCGTCCCGGTCGTTTTGACCGTCAGATAATGGTTAATTATCCCGACGTTAAGGGCCGTGAGGAAATTCTCAAAGTACACGCTCGCGGTAAGCCGTTAGGCCCCGACGTTAATCTTAAAACAATTGCACAGTCAACTTCGGGCTTTACAGGTGCTGACCTTGAAAACCTCTTGAACGAGGCTGCTTTGCTTGCTGCACGCGCTGACCGTAAGGCTATTATTGAGGCTGATATCGAAGAAGCCACCATTAAGGTTATGATGGGCGCAGAGAAGAAGTCGAGAGTTATTAAGGAAAAGGATAAGATGATTACCTCTTACCACGAGGCAGGTCACGCTGTTGTTTCTTATTTCCTTACAACTCAAGACCCCGTGCATCAGATTTCGATTATCCCTCGCGGTATGGCGGCAGGTTTCACTATGTATCTGCCCGACCAGGATAACGGTCATATTACCAAAACCAAAATGGAAGAGGATATTTGCTCGTTGCTTGGCGGACGCGCTGCTGAAGAGTTGACACAGGATGATATTTGCACAGGTGCTTCGAATGATATTGAGCGCGCTACCGAATTGGCTCATAATATGGTCACCAAATTTGGTATGAGTGCTAAGGTCGGTCTTGTAAAATTGGGTACAGGTAATAGTGAGGTGTTCTTAGGACGTGACTTCTCGTCTACACCTAACTATTCCGAAAATATGGCTGCGGTTATTGATACCGAAGTTCGTGAAATTATTATGGCTCAATATTCCAAAGCAAAGGATATTTTGAGTGCTAATATGAATAAGGTGCATAAGGTTGCACAAAAACTTTTTGTAGAAGAAAAGGTTAGTGGTGACGAGTTCCGCGAAATTATGGCAACCGAAGATGTACAGTGATTATAGGTTTAAATCCCTGCAAGGCGAAAGTCTTGCAGGGATTTTTTTGTAAAATTTTTCAAAAAGGGTTGACAAACGCACAATAAAAGTGTACTATCTTAATAGTACAGTAGTACAGTTGAAGAAAGGAAGTGTGCGAATGGTATGGAAGCTTGACAGAAATCGGCCAATATGTCCGCAAATTTGTGAGCAGTTAAGCGTTATGATAGCCTCGGGTGAAATCAAGGCGAATGAAAGACTGATGTCGGTACGAGAAGTGGCATTAGAAGCAGGGGTTAATCCTAATACGGTGCAAAAAGCCTTTGAACAGTTGGAGATGAAGGGACTGATATACTCTGTAAGAGGTTCGGGTTGGTTTGTTGATATGTCCGGCTCTGCGAAAGATACGGTTGAAAAAATCATATCGGATAAAACTTTTTCATATTTTGATGAAATGAAAAAGTTAGGTCTTACTACTAGCCAAATAAAACAATATATTAAGGAGTGGAACGAATGAGTGAATTGTTAACTTGCCGTAATTTAACCAAAAACTACGGCGGACTTGTTGCTTTAAATAATATCAATTTAAAGGTTGAAAGCGGAAAAATAATTGGACTTTTAGGTCCTAACGGTTCAGGTAAAACAACCTTTATAAAGATTATAAATGGTTTGCTGACACCCACATCGGGTGAAGTGCTTATAAACGGCAACAAACCGGGTATTGAAACCAAAAAGCAGGTGGCATACCTTCCCGACAACAGTTATCTTAACTCTTGGATGACGGTTGAACAAATTGTCAAAATGTTTAGCGATTTTTATGCTGATTTCAGACCCCAGTTAGCCTATGAAATGCTGTCGAGATTGGGAATCACACCGAAGGCAAAACTTAAGACTTTGTCAAAAGGAAATAAGGAAAAGGTGTGCCTTATTCTTGTAATGAGCCGTAATGCGTTGCTTTATGTCCTTGATGAGCCGATTGCAGGCGTTGACCCTGCAACACGCGATTACGTTATATCGACCATTATCAACAACTACAATCCCGAGGCTTCGGTTATTATCTCAACACACTTGATTGCAGATATTGAGCAGGTTTTGGATGAGGTTATTTTCATTAATAACGGAAATATAACCTTGCAAAAGGCGGTTGATGAGATTCGCGAAGAAAACCAGAAGAGTGTTGACGAGTTGTTTAGGGAGGAATTCAAATGGTAAGAAAACTAATTAAACACGAATTCAGTGCCATTGGTCGCAGTATGTTCCCGATGGCTGTGATATTGCTTGCAATGTCAGTTTTTACCCGCATTATTCAGATTTTTGAGGTAGAGTCCCGCACGTATAACATTATTTTAGGTTCGGCAATTGTAATGCTTGTAATTGCAATGATAGTAAGCCTTGTAATGTCAGTGGTTATAAGTATCAAGCGGTTTTATACCAATATGTTCACAGGTGAGGGTTATTTAACAATGACCTTGCCCGTAACGGCAACCGAGCATATTTTAACCAAATTATTGGTGGCTTTTGTGTCGGTTGTGGCAACAGTTTTTGCTATCATAATAGCAGGAAGTATATCAACCTTGGGCGAGGTTTTGGTTGAAATTTTTAAAGCGATTGATTATCTTGCCGACGCTTATTTCGATTTCCTCGGCGGTCACGGCGTAGCATATATTTTTGAGGTTTTGATTGCTTTGGCAGTTGCAGGCGCATCGCAGTTTTTACTGTATTACGCTTGCATTTCGGTTGGACAAATGGCGCACAAAAACCGCGTTTTAGCAGCGTTTGGCGCATATTTCGGTTATTACATTATTACTCAGATTTTCGGAACTATTTTGGTTATTTTAATTTCTTTACAACCGCAATGGTTAATTGATTTAATGCAGTCAATAACCGACTTTGCGGCAAATCACCCGTATGCATTTATACATTATTTTATTTGGTGCATTACCTTGTTTTACGGTGTTTTATCTGTGGTGTTCTTCTTTATTTCACGTTATATTATCACAAATAAGCTTAATTTGGAGTAAGGGAGGTAGAGTGTATGAAGAAGTATGTAAAATTAATATCAGCTGTTCTTTTAACTGTTGTCATTTGCGGTGGTTTGTGCTCGTGCAAACAACTTGACGAAATGCGTGATAACCGAGCAATTTACGGCAAGACAGAGGAAACACTCTATTTCCGCAAAGCCGAATATAAGTTGTTGCCACAATGTGACGACTTATATATTGAGGATGAAAATCTTGGTTATGTAACAGAAAAGGATGTTCCTATTTTATTGAGCGATATGATAGGAAACCCCGTCTTCTTTGACGATAAAGCGTTGTATATTACAAAGGATAACTACCCTTATGCACAAAAAGTTTGGTGCCGAGCAGATATTTACGATGAAATGGTCCAAAAAATAGAGAATTATGAGCTTGACTCACTTTGCTATTGGAATCCCGATTATGATTATTATAACGAGGGGCTTGTTCAACGAAAATATATTGTGGTAACCTCTCCGGTGGCAGAAATCATAAGAAGTGCTTTCGCGGGTGAGGGAATTAAGGTTGAGTCAATGGGTAAATATGAATTCACATATGTGACTTTCCAAAACTGTGATAAAACCACTACTTTTATTGATACAGATACGATGATTATGTTGAACAGTAACGGCAGTGAATACTATTTATTGGTTTATCAGCGTAACCAAGATTATGTAAGGTATAACTTAAGCGAAGAAGATGCCCAGACGATTATACAACAGTTAGGATTAGAAATAGAATATAGTTATTATTAAACAAAAAATCTCTTGTAGAACATTAAGTTCTGCAAGAGGTTTTTACTTTGTTAAGGTTTATCTTTTTCAAGTTTGTTAAGTTTGGGGACTACGCCCTCACTAAAGTTGCTTGGATGGTGCATAATATCCTCTGATGGCAAGCCTTGGGTAATTGCAGGGAAGTCACAGTCGGTAGCGTTGGTCGGCTGGATTTCATAAGTGCCGTAGGTGTTTACCATTTCTTCAGGGGTGTTGGGTGTCGGGTCCCAAGGCACAGCCGATGGGTTACTTGGCACATAGAACTTTTCTGAAGTATGGGTGGTTTTTTGTTTGTTTTCTAAGAATTCAGTTTGTCCGTTGTTGCCGGATTTTGAATTGTTTAATTTAGTCAAAATAATCATCTCCCAATGTTATTTTGTCCAAATTTTCAAAAATTAGCAAAATAAAACCGCCCTGGTTTTCAGGGCGGTTAATATGTAACAAATTATTTGTTGTTGTATTTTTCGATGCAATTTTTAATGCGGTCGATAGGATTGAGCAACGAGCTGATAGAGTTATCATAGTTAATTGTGTCGATAAGATAAGCGACATACTTTGACATGTCAACACGTGCGTACCAATCGCGCTCCATCAAGTCAGGCTTGTTGTAAACCAAGTTGGTGGTGAAAATCTTATCAATAAGACCGTCCTTATAATACTGGTCGAACTTATCGTAGCCCTCAACAAACAAACCAAAGGTGGTGAAAGCGAATACACGGTTACAGTTCTTAGCCTTTAACTGTGCGGCGATATCAAGCAACGAATCACCTGAAGAAATCATATCGTCAACAATAATAAGGTCTTTACCGGTAACGTCGTTACCCAAGAACTCGTGAGCTTCAATCGGGTTACGTCCGTTAACGATAACAGAGTAGTTTCTACGCTTGTAGAACATACCTAACTCAACGCCTAAAACAGAGGAATAGTAAATACAACGGGACATTGCGCCTTCATCGGGAGCAACAATCATCAAATGGTCGCGGTCAATCTTCACATCGGGAACGGTGCGAAGCAAAGACTTAATCATCTGATAGGTCGGCTGAACGTTATCAAAACCGCCCAAAGGAATAGCGTTACAGATTCTCGGGTCGTGAGCATCAAAGGTGATGATATTTTTAACACCTAAAGCGGTAAGTTCCTGCAAAGCCATTGCACAGTCTAACGACTCACGTGCAGAACGGCGATGCTGTCTTCCCTCATAAAGCATCGGCATAATAACGCTGATTCTTCTGGCTTTTCCGCCTAAGGCAGCGATAACACGCTTTAAATCTTGGAAATGGTCATCAGGACTCATTGGTACTGTTTGACCATACATTTTGTAGGTTACACCATAGTTAAAGCAGTCACAAATGATAAATGCATCAAGTCCTCTTGCGGTATGCTCAATAAGGCCTTTTGCCTCACCGGTGCCGAAACGCGGGCACTGAGGATGAATAACATAAGTATGCTCTTCCGGCATACCACGCCACTGTTGGAGATAGTAATCTACCTTGTCGGCAAACTCTTCACAGCCACGCATTGCAATGATAGCCATATCACCGTAAGGAGTGTGTTTATAGGTTGTTGTTGTCATTTTTATTCCTCCGAATATTAACTTTTAAGTAAGGGTGTTTAAAGTCCCTCGAAATTGCATATTAAATATACCACAAAATCGCACGTTATAAAAGAGGTATTTTGCTAAAATTTTGCAAATTGTGTCGATTTACATAATACTATGGAATATGTAAACTAAAATTACCGAATTTCACCGTTTACAATCGGTTTATAGTCGCCCGAATGTAAAATTTTGGCTAATTGCTTGGTGTCTTTAATGCGGATGTCGGTTGCAATGCCCGTAGTACCTAATTGTGACTCCGATGCTTTGTGAGCGTCACTTCCGCTAATTAACTTTAAGTTGTGATTTTTAGAAAACCGTTCGGTCATATCGTTGCGGTTTTCAGAGTGACCGAAATTAAGTTCAACGCCGTCTAAATAACGGTAGTCTGGGATAAAGGTCGGTTCGGGGTTATATTGACCAATTCTAAACGGGTGTGCCGCTGATATAAAACCGTCATTTTCACGAACGAATTTTGCAATTTGCTCGATTGTATAACTTTTAAATTCAGGCACCTGCTTTAATTCATCAGGGGTAACGCCGTAGATAAGCACCTCTTTTGCAATATTTGGAAGATAACATTCCTCAATGCCGAAAATGACATCAAAATCTAATTTTTCACCCAAAGCCTTACCGACCAAGAAATCCCTTTCATAAGCACTGACAAATTCTTCCCAAGGTAGTTTTCTGTCAACCGCTGTGTTTCCTCGGTAAAAATGGTTGGTAACAACAGCACCTGTGTAACCTTTTCCCTTTAAAGCAGTTATCATTTCTTCTATGGTGGAATGTGCACATTTACTGCAACGTGAAGTGTGCAGGTGCATTTCATATTTAAACATTTTTTCACCTCTTATTTAACACTTTAAATATTTTAGCACACAGTAAATTTAAAATCAATAAAATAGGTTAGAAATTATAGATTTTTATTGCGAAAACGATAATAGTTTGATATAATGTATAAAGTAAGTATATATTGAGGAAGTATGTAATTTTTTTGCTTTGTTGGAGGAATATATGAAAGTAACACTTTTAACCCACACGCCCGACCCTGAATTGACGGTTGCATCTGCCGCAAGGCTTTGCTATTCGCCGTCTACTATTGACGAGGTGCGCGAAAAATTGACCCCTGAAAAAACCGCAAGTTTTGTTGATATGTTGTCTGAAATCGGTCACGAAAGCCCAATTGAGCATGCTTCGTTCACCTTTGGTATCGAGGGTGTTTCAAGAGCGCTTTTGGCACAGATTACCCGTCACAGAATGGCATCCTTTTCAGTACAGAGTCAGCGTTATGTTGCCGAGGCTCAGTTTGAGTTTGTTACACCTCCCGAAATTGAGGCAGACCCTGAAGCCAAGGCACTGTTTTTAGAGGCCATGAAAAAGGACCAAGAATATTATGACCGCTTGACCGAAACCTTAAAGCGTCGTCATAAAGCCGATATGATAGCAAGCGGTATGGACGAAAAAACCGCCGACCGTGCTGCCGAGAAAAAGGCTATTGAGGATGCACGTTTTGTGTTGCCTAACGCTTGTGATACTAAAATGATTTTAACTATGAATGCACGTAGTTTACATAATTTCTTCAGACACCGTTGCTGCAACCGTGCTCAGTGGGAAATCAGAGAACTCGCCGCACAGATGTTAGAACTTTGCCGAGAGGTAGCACCTAATCTCTTTAAGAATGCAGGACCTGCTTGCTTAGTAGGACCTTGTCCCGAAGGCAAAATGACCTGTGGTGAGATTCTTAAGATGCGTGAACGTTACACAATGAAAAAGGATTAAGCAAAATGGGTAAACTAATTGTAATTGAAGGACTTGACGGTTGCGGAAAAACAACCCAAGTAAGTCTTTTACCTGAAAAATTAAAGGAATTGGGCTTTGACTCGAAATTGATTTCTTTTCCCGATTATTCCGACCCGTCGAGTACGTTGGTCAGAATGTATCTTGGCGGTGAATTTGGTGATAAACCTGATGCCGTCAACGGTTACGCAGCTTCACTTTTTTATGCGGTTGACCGATATGCAAGTTATAAGCGCCATTGGGCGGACTATTACGAAAACGGTGGTATTGTCGTTTCGGGCAGATATGTTGAGTCAAATGCTTATCATCAGATGTCAAAGTTACCCGAAAGCGAATGGGAAAGTTACCTTGAATGGCTTTATGAAACAGAGTATGAGAAAACTGCTATTCCCCGTCCTGATGCGGTAATTTTTCTTGATATGCCGGTTGAGGTTTCGACTAAAATGGTTGAAAGCCGTTACAGTGGAGACGAGTCTAAAAAAGACATTCACGAAAAGGACAGAGAGTATCTTTTGTCTTGCCGTAAAGCAGCCGCCTTTGCCGCAAAAAAATGCGGTTGGAACGTGATTAACTGTGCAGACGGTGATAAACCTCGCTCAATTGAAGACATTTCGGCAGATATTTTGAAGATTGTATTAGAAGCTATTAAATAATTTTAGTTTTGGAGACTATATATGTATTATGTATTTTTAGCGCCGGGTTTTGAAGAAACCGAAGCCTTGGCACCGTTAGATATCATCCGTCGTGCCGAAGAGGAAATTTATACTGTCGGTGTTGGTGGAAAGGTAATAACCAGCTCTCATCAAGTGCCGGTTGTTGCCGATGTTATGGATAGTGAAATTGCACCTGATAAGGATTGCGAGGGTATTATTTTACCCGGCGGCATGCCAGGTACATTAAATTTGGAGAAAAGTCCTTTGGTGCAAAGTTTTATTGATTATTGTGTTGAAAACAAAAAAATGATTGCCGCAATTTGTGCCGCACCCTCGATTTTGGGACATAAAGGCTTATTAGAGGGAAAGAAGGCAGTGTGCTTCCCCGGTTTTGAAGAGCAGTTAGCGGGCGCTGAAATTTTAAATTCTGCGGTTGTGACCGACGGTAATATTATTACCGCTTGCGGTGCAGGTGCAGCGTTAGAGTTCGGCTTTGAGATTGTAAAATACATTCAAAATGAAGCTGCCGCAAATCATTTCCGAAAGGCAATGCTATGCGACCGATAGATATAAGACAGTATAAACAAGAGCTACGCGCCTCGATAAAAGAGGAGCGTAAGAATATGGACCCCGTGGAAAAGGCAAGGCTTGATGCAGGGGTTGCCCGCAACGTTCAAAGGCTTTATCAATACCGTTCGGCAAAAACCGTGTTGGTTTATGTATCAACAGCTATCGAGGTTGACACCTTTAAAATTATTGAAGGTTGCTGGCGTGACGGTAAAAAAGTTGCCGTGCCGAGATGTATTGATGGGACAAGGTTGATGGAATTTCATTATATTACATCATTTGACGACCTAAAACCCGGCACTTTCGGCGTGTTAGAGCCTGACGAAAGATTGCCCATTGTAGAGGATTTTACGGGATGCTTAATGCTTTTGCCGGCTTTGTCGATTGACTATTTGGGATATAGATTAGGCTACGGCAAAGGATATTATGACCGTTATATGTCCAAATTTTCAGGTGCTTGCGCAGGTATTTGTTACTCGGATTACATCAGACGTCATATGCATCACGGCAGGTTTGACCGTCCGGTTGACGTTATAGTCACAGAAAAATGGATTAAGGATGTTTCGAGTCGTCGCGAGACTCAACGCAGGAAATTTTCGCGTCAGTTTTAGTCAATAACCTTTTACGGAGGTAAAAATGAAAAACGATATTTTCAAAATCGGCGAAGAGGCCGATTTCACGAAAAAAGACACATATTCTGCCGATATTAATGATGTTAGCGACTTTAAAATTTCTAAACCCTCCGGTGTAGATGCTTTAAATATCAACGAGGGTGGGCTTGACGATACAAGGCTTTCGGATGATTTTATCATCGGGCAGGATTTTTTCATTGACAGTACCGTTGCCGATGATATTGAAAAATCTGAACCGAAACCTCAAAGACTCAAGAAAAAACGTAAACACAAAAAAAGAACAGCCGGTCAAGGTTGTCTTATGTCGGTTATATGGATGGCGGCAATCTTGATTATTTCTATTACCGCCGCATCGTTAATTCTTTATTTTGGCATGGACTATCTTGGTGTTAATATGGATACCGATGCCGCAGAAGAAAACATTGAAGTTGTTGTAGCAGAGGGTGCAAGTGCCAGAAATATCGCTAAAATGCTTGAAGAAAAAGGCGTTATTGATAGCCCTTTATTCTTTAGGCTTTATGCAAGTCAGGGTGGTCACGCTTCGAAATTCCGTGACGGTATTTATTATTTCAGCAAGCAGGACGGTTATGAGGATATTGTTGATAAACTGACTAAACAAGGCACTCAAGCAAGTCAGGTTAAGGTTACAATTCCTGAAGGTTGGGATATTGATAAAATAGCAAAACGTCTTGAGGAAAACAAAGTTTGTACCGCGTCGCAGTTTAAGGCTGCCGTAAACGAGGCAACCTTTGAAAAGTACAACTATGATTTCTTGAAGGGCATAAAAACCGAAAAACAAGGTGTTCACTACCGCCTTGAAGGATATTTGTTCCCTGATACATATTACTTCTATCAGACTAATAACAAATCAGGTGCAGAGCAGGCTATTAAGAAAATGCTCGACAACTTTGATAAAAAGGTTACCGTGGGCTTGCGTGCTGAAATCACAAGAACAGGACGTAATCTGCATGATGTAATCACAATGGCTTCAATTATCGAGATGGAAGCATCGGTTGCGACTTATGAAACCAAGCAAAAGGTTTCGGCAGTGTTCTGGAACCGAATAGACGATTGGGGTAACGGGGCATATTTGCAGTCTGACCCAACCCAAAAATATGCTTACAATAAGGATAAATACGATACATATAAAGCGGTTGGCCTTGCACCGGGTGCTTACTGCAACCCGAGTATTGACGCTATCAAAGCGGCAATTTATCCTAAAAAAGATAGTACGGATTACTTCTTTGTTACTGATAAGAATATGAAATTCTATTTCACCAAGACGGTTGAGGAGCATAATAAGGTTATCAGAGAACTCAAGAATAAGGGAATGTGGGTAGAGTCTAAAAATGGTTGATAAAATTTCGAAAAATATCGAATTGCTTTGCCCGTCGGGTGATATTGAACGGCTTAAAGCGGCGGTGGATTTCGGTGCAGATGCCGTATATTTAGCCGGTGAAGAGTTTGGTATGCGTACTGCCGCAACCAACTTTGGTGAGGACGATTTAAGAAAAGGCACCGCCTACGCCCACGAACACGGTGTTAAGGTGTTCGTCACCTGTAACACGTTACCGCACAATGACGAAATACCTCGTCTGCCAGCGTTTTTGGAACTGTTGGCTGATATTGGGGTTGACGGAATTATCGCGTCGGATATCGGTACAATGGGGTTAATAAAAAAATATGCACCCAAACAGGAATTACACGTTTCGGTGCAGTCGGGTATCGTGAATTACGAAACCGCTAACGCGTTTTACAATATGGGCGCAAAGCGTATCGTCGTCGCACGTGAGTTATCCTTGGACGAAATTGCCGAAATCAGAGCAAAAACGCCGAAAGAACTTGATATTGAAGCGTTTTGCCACGGTGCGATGTGTGTTTCGTTCTCGGCAAGATGTTTGTTGTCGTCATATATGACGGGCCGTGACGCTAACCGCGGTGATTGTGCTCAATCTTGCCGTTGGAGTTATTCTCTTATGGAGCAAAAACGCCCCGGACAGTATTTTGATATTACTGAAACCGATAAAGGCACATATATTTTGAATGCTAACGACCTTTGTATGGTGTCGCATATTGGCAAAATGGTCGAGGCGGGTGTGCATAGCTTTAAGATTGAGGGCAGAGCAAAGTCACACTATTATACTGCAGTTACGGCTAATGCTTACCGCGGTGCTATTGACAGTTTTATGGCTGACCCCACAGCACCTGTACCGACCTGGGTTTTGGAAGAGTTGGAAAAAATCAGCCACCGTCCGTATTCTACGGGATTTTATTTTGGAAGACCTGAAAACGAGCAAACCTATATGTCGGCAGGGTATATTCGCGATTATTCGGTTGCGGGTGTCGTTAAAGGTTGGGAAAACGGCGTTTTGTCGTTAGAACTTAAAAACAAGTTCTTAAAAGGGCAGGTTTTGGATTGTTTACAGCCAAAACGCGAGCCGTTTATTATAACTGCTGACGAAATGTTTGATGAAAAGGGTAACGCTATTGACTCGGCACCGCATCCGATGATGACGGTTAAAATCCCTTGCGAACGTCCCGTTGCAATTGGCTCGCTTTTAAGAATGAAAGCCGAATAAAGTTAAAATTTTGATTTAAATCACTCTGTTTGTTGCAAAATAAATAGGGTGATTTTTTATGTCTTCAATTTACAAAAGAGCGTTAGTGTGTTTTATGTGTATCTTGGTCGGAATGCTTGTTTGCTCGGCAAGGGTTATAACAGTGGCAACCGACAGTGAGTTAAGCGAAGCGGCAACCAAGCAGTCAACCAAAAGAATAGACGTGGCGGTTTGCCGTGGAGAAGTATATGACTGTAACGGAAGGTCTATTACGTCAAGCGGGTATAAAGCAGTTACCGTGGTTTTGCCGACCGATTACGCGTCTGTTCCTTTAGGAGAAATGTTAACGGGGCAAGAGTTAGAGGTTGGGTTAAATAAATTAAGAAACGGACAGGCGGTCACTGTTATAGGAAAGCAACCCACAACTTCGGGCGGATGGCATACCTTCTATGTGCCGACAAGGTATAATGGCAGTTTTACTCATATTTTGGGATATACCAACAGTGACTCTCGCGGTGTGACGGGTATTGAAAAGTATTATGATGATATACTTTATTCCAGTCAAAAAATCGGTTTGAGTTACACAACTGATTCACGTGGGCGAATGTTGGCGGGATTGGATTTCACTGTTAATGAGCCGATTGTCAGCAATAAAGTAACACTAACGGTTGACAGTGAAATTCAAAGCATTGTAGAAGGGGCTTTATTAGAGGTACAACGTGGTGCTGCTGTGGTGATTGAGGCTAAAACGGGCAAAATCAAGGCACTTTGCAGTAAACCTGATTTTGACCCTTATGATGTAGCAAAGTACCTTAACAATGAAAATTCACCCTTAATAAACAGGGCGGTTTGTTCATATAACGTAGGCTCGGTTTTTAAACCTGTAATTGCTGTAGCGGCAATTGAAAGTGGGTATGACCAATACCGTTATACCTGCACAGGCAGTGTTACGGTGGGCGATGTCACTTTTAAGTGCCATAAAACAAGCGGTCACGGAGAGTTAGGGCTCAAAGAAGCGTTGGCAGAGTCCTGCAACACTTTCTTTTATACTTTGGCAGAAAATTTAGGTGCCGAAAAAGTTTATAACACGTCATTGCTTTTTCGCTTCGGGCAGGAACTTGACTGTAATGGCGGATTGGTGTCAAATAAAGGCAGTTTGCCAACATTGGAGAAATTAAGCACACTTCCTGCCGAATTAAGTAATTTCAGCATCGGTCAGGGGGATTTAATGTTAAGTCCGATTGCATTGTCGACTTTATACTGTGCAATAGTCAACGGCGGTGAGTACCGCTTGCCGTATATTGTCACAAGTGTTGAAGCAAATGGTGAATTGGAAACTTTCGAGCCGTCGTTACCGACGGTATCATTCAAAAAAAGCACTGCGGATACCTTAAAAGAGTATTTGAAAAACGCCTTACAAAACGGAACGGGTAATGTAGCGTATTCCGAAGGAATTATAGCGGGCGGTAAAACGGGAACTGCTCAAACCGGTTGGAAGACTGACGGCAGAAATGTTTTAAACGGTTGGTTTTGCGGGTTTTATGAAGGCAAACGAACGGATTATGTTATTGTTATTGTTAAAGAGGATGTAAAATCAGGCTCCCAAGACTGTGCGCCGATTTTTAAAAATATAACCGAAAAATTAACAAAGCCAGGGTTTTAAAACAAAAAAATAAAGCCGTAGATGTGTTAAGCACATCTACGGCTTTTGTGTGAATAAAATTATTCGTCTGCACCGACTTCGCACTCAATATAATTTTCCTCATCCTCTTCAGCAAGGAAACGAGTTACGAACAATGCAACGCCTGCAACCAAGGCTGCAACAGCAACGATAGTGCCGATAATCCAAAGAACGTGTTTAGCTTTCATAGTAAATCACCTTTCGTTAAGTTTGTATTATTTTTATTTATTATACCCCAAATTTATTTAATTGTCAATAAGTGGCGGTATTTTTTAATATTGATTATATTTATATATACATTTAACTATTTGATTGACTTAATATGGTATTTTGGTGTATAATAAATTAATTAAAATAAAAATTCGTGCCTATTGATAGAAGGTGTATTATGAGTAAAACTATTGCTGCTATTGCAACTGCATTAGGTGAAGCATCAATCGGTGTTGTGAGAATTTCGGGTGACGATGCCGTTATAGTTGCCGATAAGGTATTTCGCTCGGTTTCGGGTAAAACTTTGGCTGAGTGTCAGGGCTATTCGGCATTGTTTGGCTATGTTGAGGCTAATGGCGAGAAAATCGATGAGGCAGTGGCTTTGGTTTTCCTCGCACCTAAAAGTTATACAGGTGAAAACGTCGTGGAACTTTCGGTACACGGCGGAAGTTTCGTTGTGCGACAGGTTCTTCGCGCGGTTTTGGATGCGGGCGCTATAATGGCTGAACGCGGTGAGTTTACCAGAAGGGCTTTCGAAAACGGTAAAATGTCTTTAAACGAGGCAGAATCGGTTATGGATATAATTTCTGCCGACGGCGAGCAAGCTTTAAGAGCCTCTCTTTCTGCAAAATCGGGCGTTTTGTCGCAAAAATGTAACGTTATTCGAGATAAACTGACCTTTGCGGCGGCAACAGTAGCTGCTTTTTCGGATTTCCCTGATGAAGAGCCGGAGTTCAGCGGTATTGATAAGTTGGAGTCAATGCTTGGTGAATCCGAGGAAGAATTGCAAAAACTACTTGATACATACGATACCGGCAGAATGCTACGTCACGGCGTAAATACGGTTATTGTAGGACCGCCGAATGCAGGCAAATCAACATTGATGAATTTACTATCGGGCTACGAGCGTTCTATCGTAACACCCATTGCAGGAACAACCCGTGATATTGTTGAAGAAACGGTTAATTTAGACGGGCTTGTTTTGAAATTGAGCGATACTGCAGGTTTGAGGGACACCGCTGATGAGGTTGAGCAAATCGGCGTCAAAAGGGCAAAGGAACGGATTGACTTTGCCGATTTGATTATTGCGGTGGTTGACAGCAGTGATGTGAAAACAGAAGAAATCAAAGAACTTTTCAAAACTTTGGTTGGACGCCCTGCCGTTGTTGTGTTCAATAAATCCGATATCTGTCTTGCGGACAAGTCTGATGTTGAAAGTTTGGGTTTGCGTTTTGCCGAAATGTCGGCTAAAAACGGCAGCGGTTTAGATGAATTTAAAACAATAATAAAGGAAATCACCAAAACCAATAATTTAAGCGGTTCGGCTGATGTATTTTTAAATGAGCGTCAGCGTGACTGTGTTTTAAGAGCATTAGAAAACGTAAAAGAATCGTTATCTGCGTTGCAGTGCGGTTTGACGGTTGATGCCGTTGGCGTACTGCTTGACGATGCTTTGGCGGCGTTACTTGAGCTTACGGGTGAACGCGTAACGGTTGAGGTTGCTAATAAGGTGTTTGAGCATTTTTGTGTAGGAAAATAAGGGGAAAAGTATGAATTATTTTGCCGGAAATTATGATTGTATAGTCATAGGTGCAGGTCACGCGGGCATTGAGGCGGCGTTGGCTTCGGCACGTATGGGTTTAAATACGGCTATTTTTACAATAAATTTGGACGCGGTCGGTAATATGCCCTGCAACCCGTCAATCGGTGGTACTGCTAAAGGTCATTTAGTACGTGAGATTGACGCTTTGGGCGGTGAAATGGGCAAGGCGGCAGATAAGACCACCATTCAAAACAGAATGTTAAACCGTGGCAAAGGCCCTGCAGTGCATAGTTTACGTGCACAGATTGACCGCCGTGCTTATCAGGAATATATGAAACATACGTTGGAGTTGCAGGAAAATCTGCATCTTCGTCAAGCCGAGATTGTTGATTTGTTCCGAAGTGACGACGGTTGGCATTGTGTGACAATGCTTAATGCTGAATACGTTGCTAAAACCGTAATTTTAGCAACCGGTACATATTTAAAGGGTAAAATTTACGTCGGCGAGGTCAATTTTGAAAGCGGACCTGACGGAATGTTCCCTGCAAACGGATTAGAGGTTGCTTTGCAAAAATTAGGATTGCCGTTGCGCAGGTTTAAAACCGGAACACCGGCAAGAGTTTTGCGCTCGAGCATTGATTTTTCGGAGTTAGAGGTTCAGCCGGGTGACGATACGGTAACCCCGTTCAGTTTTAATACCGACCCCGAAACCATACGTAATGACACGGTTTGTTATGTGTCTTACACTAACGATAACACCAAAGAGGTGATTTTGCGGAATCTTCACCGTTCACCTTTGTACGGTGGTGTGATTGAGGGTGTAGGCCCACGATATTGCCCGAGTTTAGAGGATAAAATTGTTCGTTTTGCCGATAAAAAAAGGCATCAGTTGTTTATTGAGCCTTGCGGTGTTAATACCGAGGAAATGTATTTGCAGGGTATGTCATCGTCACTTCCCGAAGAAGTGCAGATTGAGTTTTACCGCACTATTAAGGGACTTGAAAATGTTCAGGTTATGCGTAATGCCTATGCGATTGAGTACACCTGCATTGACCCGTTGGCTTTAAAGGTTACATTAGAGGTTAAAGATCACGACGGTCTTTACGGTGCAGGTCAGTTTAACGGTTCGTCAGGATATGAAGAAGCCGCGGCACAAGGCTTAATTGCCGGCATTAACGCGGCATTAAAGGTTAAGGGTAAAGAGCAGATTGTTCTGCCAAGGCAAAGTTCATATATCGGAACTTTGATTGATGACCTTTGCACAAAAGGATGTTCCGACCCTTACCGAATGATGACTTCACGTTCTGAATACCGCTTACTTTTAAGGCAGGATAACGCCGACGAAAGATTAAGTCCTTTAGGTTACGAAATAGGTTTATTGGGTGAAACGGAATACAATGCTTTCTTGGAAAGAAAAGCACTTAAAGATGCCGAGGTCGAAAGGGTAGAGTCTACGTTTTTAGGTCCTTCTGAAGAACTTAATAAACTTTTAGAGGAAAAAGGTACAGTGCCTATAAAAACCGGTGTAAGATTGAGTGACCTTATCCGCCGTCCTCAAATGGATTATTTAAGTTTAGCGCCCTTTGATAAAGAAAGACCGAGTTTGCCGTTCGAGATTGCCGAAAGGGTAGAAACCGAAATCAAATATTCGGGTTATATTGAGCGTCAAGCGGCTCAGGTTAAGGAAACCGAACGTTTGGAAAATAAAAAATTACCTGAAAACATAAACTACGATGATATTAAAGGTTTAAGGCTTGAGGCGGTTGAAAAATTAAAGAAAATCAAACCGCAAAGTATAGGTCAGGCTTCCCGAATTTCGGGTGTCAGCCCTGCGGATATTACAGTGTTAATTATTTATTTGGAAAAAATAAAGTAATAGGAGAAAACCAAAATGAAAATAGCTGTTTTTACCGGAGCGTCAAGCGGAATGGGACGCGAGTTTGTTAAGCAAATCACAGAGCAACAAATCTTTGACGAGGTTTGGGTTATTGCCCGCCGACTTGACCGTTTGGAAGAAATTAAAAATGAGGTTAACTGCCCTGTACGTTGTATTTCTTTAGACCTTACAAAGCAAGAGGCTTGGGATGAGTACAAAGCGCTTTTAGAAGAGCATAATCCCGAAGTTAAGGTGTTGGTAAATGCCAGCGGTTACGGAAAATTCGGCGCGTTCTGCGATATGCCGTTAGACGAGCAGTTGGGTATGATTGACCTTAACGATAAGGCGTTGGTGGCTGTTACTTATATCACTTTGCCGTATTTAAGAAGCGGTAGTGAGGTTTATCAGGTGGATTCATTGTCGTCGTTCCAACCCGTACCGTATATCAGTGTTTACGCTGCGACCAAGGCGTTTGTTTTGAGTTTCACAAGAGCCGTAAACAGTGAAATGCGTCATACAGGCATCAAAATGATGGCGGTTTGTCCCGGTTGGGTTAAAACCGAGTTTTTTGACCGCGCCGTAACCGATGAAAGCGTTATTACATATTATAATCAGTTCTTTACATCCGAGCAGGTTGTAAAACGTGCTTTGAGCGATATGAAGAAGAAAAAGGACGTTTCGGTCTGCGGATTTAAAATTCGCGCCCAAGTTTTATTGACAAAACTCATCCCTCATACTTGGGTTATGAAAATCTGGCTTATGCAACAGAAAAAGAAATAGCTTTAAAAATGTAATAAGGCGACCGTACGGTCGCCTTATATGTGGTATATTTATTGCGTTAAAATCCGCCCAAACCGAAACTGACCGACAATGCTTTGTCGATAGCGTTCATTGAACTTATGTCCAAACTGCCCATTTTTTCTTTTAATCGTTGCTTGTCTATGGTGCGAATCTGCTCTAAAAGGACTATTGAGTCTTTGGAAAGACCGCAACCGTCGGCATCAACCTTAATATGTGTTGGCAGATTGGTTTTGTCACGTTGGCTGGTTATTGCGGCGGCAATTACGGTGGGACTGAACTTGTTGCCAACATCGTTTTGGACTATAAGTACGGGTCGGATTCCGCCCTGTTCAGAGCCTATTACCGGACTTAAATCGGCGTAATAAATGTCTCCTCTTTTAACCGTCACTTGGTTTCACACTCCTGGAATTAAGATTGTTCGATAATATTTTTACCTTTATTTAGGTTGTTTAGTCATAATTGTTTTTTGAACTTAATATATTTTATGAAATAATTCTTTTTGGGACACAAATAAAAGACAAGATTATTTTTAGGGTGTTTTCTTGTCGGTTTTTGCGAAAATATTAAGAAATTCCAAATTGGAAGTTGCAATCGTATTTAATTTGGGTTAAAATGAAAATTGCCAAGAATATAAAAGTTAGGAAAAGGGAAGAAAAAGAAGTGAAGAAACTGTTTGCGGATGATATATACGATATCTTAGAATATTACGGCGGGTTTATTTTTGTCTATCGTCGTACCGAAGTGCAGGATAAGGTAGTAGTTTCCTATAAATCGGTTCGTCTTGATAGCGGTGCTGTCGCTCAAAGGACACGTCAGGATTATAACTATGTTAAGTTTGGCGATGTTGACCCTACTCACGGTATGCTTCCAAGTGAAGCTATTACTTGTAGCACCGTCAAATTGGAAAACGGTAGCGTGCTTATAGTTAACAGAAATGGAAACGCCAAGATTTTGTCTTTAAACGGCGACCTTGAGTGGCAGGGGATAATTAAATATAAAGATTGCGGTCCTGCCTCCATTGCGCAGTACGGTTATACTTTGTGGGCTTCGTTCCCCGAACATAACGCTTTAATTCGTTTTAATTTGAGAACAATGCGCGAGGAATTGCGCATCGGTGGTTCAAGAGATTCGTCTTTTGCCGGCCCTGAAGGATTGTGGGTAAACGAAGATGAAGGCTTGCTTATGGTTTGCAACTCTAAAGCAAATAATATATTAGAGGTTAATATGAAGACGTACGCTGTTCGTGAACGTGCCTCCTTCCAAGAGCCGGTTCATAAGTATATGCGAATTGATAAGAAAGAGTTGGTTGTTTTAAATTCAGGTCTTTACCTTTTGTAATATAAATATATAGATTTTTATGCCCGTCGGGAAACCGACGGGCTTTTTCATGTGCTTTATTAATGGTTGTTCCATAATGGATAAAACCCGTACTTTAAAGCACCTTTGAGGCGTTCACGGGCTCGGCTTAAATGTCGTGATACGGTGGATTTTGAGATGTTGTGCTTATTGGCTATTGCGGTGACCGAAAGACCGTCAAAATAAAATTCAGTGACCATTATTCGTTGTCGGTCGGTCAGTTCGGAGTATATTGCCTTTTTTAGTTCGTGTTTCATAATTTCTAATTGGCGGTTGTTTGTTCCGTGGTCGAAAATATCGGTGATTGGTAGGCGGTCGCCGAAAATTTCAAGGCTGAATGTTGTTCTGTTCATAGTTGGTTTCTCCTTTTTGGTTAATGTTATAGTTAATAAGTCGCTCTGAACATCTGCGACATTCAGCAGCATCAATGTAAAGCGATAAAATTCGTCGCTTCATAACTATTAAATCGTTCCCTTGAAGTTTTTTGACTTCAGAGTTTAGTTTATGAATTCTCAAAGCGATTGCTTTGGATTGGGCTAAATATTGCTCCCCGAGTTCATAAAGTTCCATTTTTACCTCCTTGTGTTTTGCAAAACGTATGTCAAATTTTGCCAAATTTATTTGATGTTAGAATGTTAACACGAATAGTGTAGAAAATCAAGGAAAATTTGTCGAAATCTACACAATTCGTGTAAAATACTAATTGTTGTACCAACGTTTTGTCAATTGTTATAGTAAAAACACAAGAAAATTTACACGATTTGTGTTAAAATGTTGTCAATTGCTATTGAAAAATCACACAATTTGTGTTATTATCAGCTTATATACTAATGAGGTGATATATATGAACGGGACCGGTAAAAGAATTAAGTCGTTAAGAATAGAAAAGAGAATGAGCCAAAAAGATTTGGCAGAAGTTTTAGGTGTTTCTCCCAGCACAATCGGAATGTATGAGCAGGGCAGAAGAAATCCTGACGGAAATATGATAGTAAAATTGTGCGAAGTTTTTTCGGTTTCGTCGGATAGGTTATTGGGCGTTGGAGAGTCGTCAAAAGATGCCACAGATATTATTCGTGAGATAAGCGAAAGAATCATAAATGATAAAGGTGTAACGTTGAACGGTGCACCATTGAGCGTTGAGGACCGTGAGCGCTTGCTTGATGCTATTGAGTTAGCAGTTAATTTCGTAAAACATTCATAATTTTATATCTTAAAAAAATTGTTGACATTTAAGGGTAATTTGAGGTATAATTCTAAATTGATAGGTTATGTCTGTAACTGTGTCTTGAACGTTTTGGTTGCAGAATAACTTTGCTATGTACTCGATAAAGGAGGTTTGAAAAATGAAGAGAACTTATCAACCGAAGAAACTCCATCGTATGAAGGAGCACGGATTCCGTAAGAGAATGTCGACCACTAACGGCCGCAAGGTACTTGCACGCCGCAGAGCAAAGGGCAGACAGAGCATTTGTGCTTAAAGAAAGGTCACTTTGTGACCTTTCTTTGTGAAAACTCGAAGAATCAGGAAAACGGATGGTGGCCATGGATTCTGAAAAGCTTAATTTGAATAAAGACTTCAGACGTCTTTACGGCAGAGGAAAGAGTTTTGTCCATCCTTTGCTGGTCACATATATTATGCGTACAAAACGTAACGTTGTGCGTTATGGCATAACCACCGGTAAAAAGGTTGGCGGTGCCGTAGAGCGTAACCGCGCAAGGCGTGTAATCCAAGCCGCTATGAGAGAAATCGGGACACAGATTGACTGCGGTGGCGTCGATATTGTGTTTGTTGCCCGAAGTAAAACCGCTTTCGCCAAGAGTTATGATGTGGCGGCGGTTATGTTAAAACATTTTAAAGATGGCGGAATTATTCCGTAATGTAAACAATGAAGTACATTTTAATTAAATTGGTAAAGTTTTACCAAAAATTCATTTCGCCAAGAAAAGCACCGTGTTGCCGTTTTGAACCGACCTGTTCAAACTATGCTATCGAAGCGTTTTCAAAACGCGGAGCAATAGTTGGATTAGGGCTTACTGTATGGCGTATATTAAGGTGCAATCCCGCGTGTAAAGGCGGGTACGACCCTGTACCTTTAAAAAGAAGAAAGAGCGGGGTTAAAACAACAAAGGATACTAATTATTTGTCCGACAAAATTAACGGTCGGAAGTAAGGATTTGCTATGAGTTTTATAAGCGAGCCTATGGGCTGGATTTTGGCCCAATTGAGTAAACTGTTTGGATATAATTTTGCGGTTTCGGTACTCATTTTTACTGTTTTGGTTAATATTGTAATGTTACCGCTTACTTTAAAGTCGCAAAAATCTACTGCCAAGCAGGCAAAAGTAAAGCACAAGCTGGATGCTTTGAAGAAAAAGTACGGCGATGACCGTCAGAAATACAGCATGGCTATGCAGGAGCTTTACAATAAGGAAGGCATTTCCATGGGTGGCGGTTGCCTGCCCATGATAGTACGTCTTATCTTAATGATGGGCGTTTATTACGCTATTATGAGTCCGTTTACTTATGTTGTAAATATTGATAAAACTGCAATGAATACTGCAAAGGAATGGACAGCATACGTGCGCGTTGTTGATGCTGAAAAGCAAGATTACGCTTTAACCTCTGCTCAATGGAGCGAGTTGGGTCTTGAAGAAAAGGTTAACGACCCCGAAGTTATTGCTTTGGCTGAAAAATATGGTGACCAGGACGTCAGCCATTACGCCAAACTTGTTATTTTAAACGATGTAAACAAAATGGACAAAGCCCAAGTGAAAGATGGCTCTGTTCAAGAGGCGGCAAGGGGTAAAATTTCCAAAAGCGTGGTAACACGTGAAGTGGAAGTTGCTGCTTATTTAAGCGAAAAAAACGCTAAATATGAGCCGATTGTTGCTGACAAATTCGTTGAAAGCAATGGTAATCTTAATGATTTGAATAAGTTTGATTTTGATTTGTTCGGTATTGACCTTCGCGACACTCCTGAATTTTCATGGAACATTGTTAAAGGTTTTCAATGGAATTGGCTTATCCCGTTGGCATCGTTCTTTGCTGCTTTGCTTACCGGTGTTGCTACTTCTAAATTGCAGAAAAAGGCTAATCCCGAAGCACCCAATATGATGGGAATGATGCTTATGATGCCGCTCGTATCATTGTTTATCGCATTCGGTTTCCCGTGTGCAGTTGGTTTTTACTGGGCATGTTCCAGCCTTGTTTCAGGTGGAATTCAGGTTTTGACCCAGATTTTCTACGGACCAGGTGTTGTTAATGCAAGAGAGCAGGCTCAAAATATCGTTTTAAGAGCAAAAAAGGAAAATTTGAAGATTGCCGAAGTTGAAAATAAATCGGCTGAATAAATAGGAGAAATACAAGTGATTATTAAAGAGGCTATCGGTACCGGCCGTACCGTAAGCGAGGCTCAGGAGAACGCCAGAGACCAGCTTTCGGTAGGTTTAGATGAAGAGGTACAATTTGAAATAATTTCGGATTTTAAGAAAAAAGTTTTAGGTATTTTTGGCGGAAGTGAAGCCAGAGTCAGAGCCTATGTTGAGGGACCTGACCCTGCACCTAAAAAAGAAAAAGCAACGAAACAGGATAAAAACTTCAAGAAAAATGACCGCCGTGATAAAAAAGAAGAACCGAAACAGGTGAAGGCTGAAGAGCCTAAGGCAGAAGTAAAAGGCGTTCCCGCTACTGAGGTTGACCCCAATTCTCAAGCAGGAAGAGCCTATAAATACCTTTCGGAAGTTTTAGTGAAATTGGGTTGTGAGAATGTAACTGCAACCATTTGTGATGTTGAGGGCGGTTCTAAAATCGTGCTCGAGGGTAGTGATGCTCTTGGCATGATTATCGGTCGTCGTGGCGAAACATTGGATGCTTTACAGTATTTGGCATCGTTGGTTGCTAACGAAAACGGCGGTGGATATTACCGTGTTGTTATTGATATCGGTAACTACCGTGAAAGAAGAGAAAACACCTTGGAAGGCTTGGCAAAGCGGACTGCAGGTCAGGTTTTACGTACCGGTCGCAGTCGTTCATTAGAGCCTATGAATCCGTATGAGCGTCGTATTATTCATACTGCCGTTCAGAATATTGAAGGTGTAACTTCTACATCAATCGGTGAGGGTTCAAGCCGTCGTGTTGTTATCGTTCCCGAAGGCAAGCAGGTTCGTTTGCCTGACGGTCGCAGAGGCAACCGTGACCGCAGAAACGGTGGCAACCGTCAAAGCCGTCCTGCAAATAAGCCGGCAGAGGCAACAACCCCTGCAAAGCCTAAGGAAACAGACGGTACAAAACTTTACGGCAAACTCAAATAACTAATAGAAAAGGCGTACTTTAGCCTTAAACGGATATGGTGGTTAAGGTCGCCGTATCCGTTTTTGTTTAAATTTATTTAAGGGAGTGCCGAAAATGGATGTCAATGTCGGTGATAAACTTATAATGAAGAAACCGCATCCGTGCGGTTGTAATACCTTTTTGGTGTTGCGTTCAGGTATGGACTTTAAACTTAAATGTGAAAATTGTCAGCATGAGGTTATGCTACCGCGTGTTAAGGCTGAAAAGAATATAAAGCAGATTGTAAAGGGATAAAATATGTTTGAAAAATTAGATGCAGTTGATGTGCATTTTGAAGAAATCGGTCTTAAAATGACCGACCCGTCGGTTATTTCGGACACTGCTCTTTTGACTGAATTAATGAAAGAGCATCGTTCGTTAGAACCGCTTGTCACCGCATATCGCGAATATAAAAAAGCACAAAGCGATATGCAGGGCGCTTTGGAAATGTTAGAGTCGGGAGAATTAGACCGCGAATTAAAGGAATTAGCAGAAGAGGAGTTAAAGGAATCAAAGGAAAGAATAGAAGCCTTGACCGATGAACTGAAAATTCTACTTTTGCCAAAAGACCCCAATGATGACCGTAACGTTATTGTTGAAATAAGAGGTGGTGCAGGTGGCGAGGAAGCCGCTTTGTTTGCTGCCGCATTGACAAGAATGTATACAATGTATGCAGAATCTCGCCGTTGGCACGTTGATATTGTTAACTTGAACGAAACCGAAATCGGTGGATACAAGGAAGTCAGTTTTATGATTGAGGGTGCGGGCGCATACTCAAGAATGAAGTATGAAAGCGGTGCTCACCGCGTTCAGCGTGTGCCCGAAACCGAAACTCAAGGCAGAATTCACACTTCGACCGTAACGGTTGCGGTTTTGCCCGAAGCAGAAGAAGTAGAACTTGAAATCAACCCTGCCGATTTGCAGATTGATACCTATCGTGCAGGCGGTGCGGGCGGTCAGCACGTTAATAAGACCGAGTCGGCTATTCGTATTACCCATTTGCCGACAGGATTGGTGGTCGAATGTCAGGACGAGCGTAGTCAGTATAAAAATAAGGATAAGGCGATGAAGGTTTTGCGTTCACGCCTTTATGAGCGTATGGTTGAAGAGCAGAACGAAGCCATTGCCAGTGACCGTCGTTCACAGGTTGGCACGGGTGACCGTTCCGAGCGTATCAGAACCTACAACTTCCCGCAAGGACGTTTGACCGACCATAGAATAGGTCTTACGCTCTATAAATTAGACCAAATAATGAACGGTGATTTAGACGATGTTATTGATGCACTCATAACCTATTACCGTACAGAACTTTTGAAGGCACAAGAGGAATAGTGATAAGTATGGAAACCCTGCGATTAGCGGTTTTTGATGTTGAAAAAGATAAAGAAAACTTAAATAAAGCGGCCCAACTTTTGAAAGACGGCCGCTTGGTTGCCATGCCTACCGAAACAGTTTACGGTCTTGCCGCAAGCGCTTATGATGAAAATGCCGTAAAAGCAATTTTCGAAGCAAAGGGACGTCCGCAGGATAATCCCTTAATTGTTCACGTGTCTGATATGGAGATGTTTTGCGACGTTGTGGGTCAAATGCCCGAAAAGGCTTATGAGTTAGCCGAAAAATTTTGGCCCGGACCTTTTACAATGGTTTTACCGCGTGGTGAGAAGATACCTGCATCGGTCAGCGCAGGACTCGATACTGTTGCCGTCCGTATGCCCGAAAACAAGATAGCGCGCGAGTTAATCAATGTAAGTCGGTTGCCATTAGCCGCACCGTCGGCTAATAAGTCGGGCTCTCCAAGTCCTACAACCGCCGACCACGTTTTATATGATTTGGACGGCAAAATTGACGCCGTTATTGTGTCAGACCGCAGTGAAGTTGGTGTTGAGTCTACCGTTATAACCCTTTGCACCAATCCGCCGAAACTTCTTCGCCCGGGTGGTGTAACTTTAGAGCAATTAAAAGAAGTTTTGCCTGATATTGAGGTTGACAAGGCTGTTTTAGCCGAGCCCGAAAAGGACAAACCTGTAGCATCCCCCGGTATGAAGTATAAGCATTACTCACCCAAGGCTAAAGTTATTATGCTTGACGGTGAGTTTGAGCAGTTTAAAGATTACGTTAATAAGAATAAGTCAGACGGCGTTTTTGCGCTCGTTTTTGAGGGTGAGCAGGGGTTAGAAGTGCCTACTGTATCATTCGGTCATAAGGAAAACGACTCTGAGCAGGCGGCAGTTTTGTTTGACGCGTTGCGTGAACTTGACGAAAAGGGCTGTAAAATTTGCTATTCGCGTGTGCCTAAAAAGACGGGTGTTGGTTTGGCGGTTTATAACCGTCTTATTCGTGCTGCGGGGTTTGAGGTAATAAAGATATGAAAATTATCGGATTAACCGGTCCTACAGGCAGCGGCAAAAGTACCGTTGCAAAATATTTTTCGGATTTAGGCGTCGAGATTATCGACTGTGATTTGGTTGCCCGCGAGGTGACCGAAATCGGAAGTGAATTGTTGCCGTTGTTAGCCGAAAATTTCGGTGATGAAATTTTAGCCGATGACGGCAGTTTGATTCGTAAAGAGTTGGCTAAAAAGGCTTTTTCAAGTCAAGAAGAAACCGAAAAATTAAATTCTATTATGTTGCCCTTTATCGCAAACAGAATTAAAGAGATTTTGGACGTTTTTGCTACGGAAGGTGTAGAGTGTGTGATACTTGATGCACCGACGCTTTATGAAAGCGGATTGGACTCGATTTGTGATAGTGTTTTGGCGGTGCTTTGTCCCGAAGAAATACGTAAAAAACGAATCATTGAAAGAGATAATTTGACTGAAGAACAAGCGATAACAAGACTTTCTGCCTCGAAACCTGATTCATTCTATAAAGAAAAAATTCAGCATATAGTTGTAAATGACGGCGAAATGGCAAAATTTTTGGATGACATTTCAAGAATGTTCGGAGAATTGGTGTAATGAAACGTAAATATAAACGTAAACGCAAACCTTTTCGCAAAATAATCTGTGTGCTGTTGGTGTTGACGGCGCTAATTATTCTGGGAGTTGTTGGGTATAATATAGCATTGGAGAGAATGCACCCAATTAAATATCAAAATATTGCCGAAGCGCATGCATCGGCTTACGACGTTGACGTGGAGTTGGTGTTGGCAATTATACGCTGTGAAAGTGATTTTGACCCCGAGGCTAAATCTAATGCGGGTGCTAAAGGTTTAATGCAGTTGACCGAGGAAACGTTTTATGATGTTCGTAAAATGGTTGGTGACGGCGAGGATATTACCTATGAGTCGCATTGGAACGACCCTGAAACTAATATAAAATACGGAACAAAGTATATTTCGTTTTTGATTAAGTATTATCAGGGTGACAAAATTGCAGCCTTGGCGGCATATAACGCAGGTCTTAAAAACGTTAATGACTGGTTGGGCGCTGATAAGCAGTTGCAGATTGATGAGATTGAATTTTCTGAAACCGAGGATTATGTCAAAAAGGTTTTGGAGTCAGAGATAAATTATAAAGAATTACTCAAAAAGGAGAAATAATATATGTCAGATTTCAAGGAATTAAAGGAAAAACTGTGTTATAAGAAGAAAAACGGTCTTTTGTCTGACTGTGATATGACTAAAGTCGAGGAGTTTTGTAACGGTTATATGAAATTTTTAAGTGCCGGCAAAACAGAACGTCTTTGTGTTAAAGAGGCATTGAAAATTGTTCAAAAAGCAGGGTTTTCAGAGTTTTCTGCAGATAAAAAGTATACCGCAGGCGATAGGGTATATGTAAATAATCGCGGAAAATCCTTGCTTTTAGCTGTTATCGGTAAAGAACCTGTTGAAAACGGTACTCATATTGCCGCCGCACATATTGATTCACCCCGTCTTGACTTAAAGCCGAATCCTTTGTATGAGGAGTCGGAGTTGGCGTTGTTTAAAACTCATTATTACGGTGGAATTAAGAAGTATCAGTGGACTACTGTGCCGTTGGCACTTCACGGTGTTTTCTGTAAAAAGGACGGAACTACGGTTGAGGTTTCAATCGGTGAAGACCCATCTGAGCCTGTGTTTGTTGTAACCGACCTTTTACCGCATTTGGCTCAAGACCAGTATAAGCGTTCAGCAGGTGAGTTGATTCGTGGTGAGGAACTCAATGTCCTCATTGGGAGCCGTCCGTTTAAAGATGACGAGGGTAGCGAGTTAGTAAAGGTTAATATCCTTAATATTCTTTTTGAAAAGTACGGTATTTTGGAAGAAGATTTCCTCTCGGCAGAGTTGGAGTGTGTACCCGCAGGTAATGCCCGTGACGTCGGTTTTGACCGTTCGATGATTGGTTCTTACGGACATGACGACCGCGTTTGTGCTTATCCTTGTATAATGGCGGCAGTTGATGTTAAGACACCGAAATTTACCTCAATTACTATTCTCGCCGACAAGGAAGAAACCGGCTCTGACGGTAATACGGGTATGAACTCGCGCCTTTTGGAGTTCTTTATTGAAGATTTGGCTGCTACTCAAGGTGGTAACGGTCATAAGGCATTAAGAAATTCAAAATGCTTGTCGGCTGACGTTAACGCTGCTTTTGACCCGACTTTCCCTGACGTTATGGAGCGTAGAAACGCCGCATTTTTAAACTACGGTGCGGTTATCACCAAGTATACCGGTTCTCGCGGTAAGGGTGGCACTTCGGATGCCTCGGCTGAATATGTGGCTTGGGTTAGAAAAATTCTTGACGAGCAAAACGTTGTTTGGCAGACCGGAGAATTGGGCAAGGTTGACCTTGGGGGCGGCGGTACTGTTGCAATGTATATCGCTAATTTGGGCGTTGATACAGTTGACCTCGGTGTGCCGGTACTTTCGATGCACGCTCCGTTTGAGGTTGTGTCAAAATTTGACGTTTATATGACCTACAGGGCAGTAAAAGCATTATTTGATGCTGAATAATGGGTATGAATTTAGTAAAAGGCTCTCGAATTTTCGAGAGCCTTTTATTTTTGTGTAACGAATACTACCAGCTGTGCTGGTAGTTCCAAAAAGCTTTAGCTATGAGTAGAAAAAGAATCCTCCTTCGTCTAAAATAGAAGTGGGTTTGCCAACCACAACAAAAAGACGAAGGAGGAATCAAGTATG
>JAZRSW010000077.1:0-3864 GCA_045651745.1 Acutalibacteraceae bacterium | reverse complement strand
CCGAGTTTCGCCCACGCTTCATAAGGAAGTTTTTGTTTCTCAAACAAAATTCCCTGTATCATTGCCAAAAGCCTCGAAAGGCGACAGCCTTTCTGCGTTTTGTGTCTTCGACACAGGAAATTTTAATGTTTTACGAAACTGCGAAGCACCTTAAAAAGAAAATTTTTAGTGAAAGAAGCGACGAAAACCCTCGATAACGCTGACGCGTATCGAGGTTTTTTAACAAATTATTTCGCAAAAATTTCACTTTTTAAGGAAATACTGCCTTATGAAGTGTGGGCGTTCTAGAGGATTTTTTTGCACTAAACACTATATGTTGTGGTGGGGTTGGAACGTATAAAAATTAAGAGAATTATATGTAAAATTTACGATAAAAATGTAGACATTTGAAGACGAGTGTGTTATAATTTTAACAAGTTATGCAGAGTGAGATATTATGTCTAACATAACACCGCTCATTTTGACGTAATTGTACTTTTATTTCAGGAGGAAAAGCTAATGAAGAAACATGCCAGCTCTATTCCGTTTAACGGAACACCCGAGCAGGAAGCTAAGCTTAAGGCTGTCATCGAAGCAAAAAAAGACATCCAAGGTTCTTTGATGTCTATTATGCAGGAAGCTCAAGGCATCTACGGTTATTTACCGCTTGAGGTTCAGTCTATGATTGCTGAAGGTCTTGGCATCTCAGTTGAGGAGGTTTACGGTATCGCAACCTTCTATGCTCAGTTTGCATTGTCTCCCAAAGGCAAATACAACATTTCGGTTTGCTTGGGAACTGCTTGCTACGTTAAGGGTGCACAGAAACTTATTGACCGTCTTATTGAGGTTTTAGGTATCCAACCCGGTGAATGTACCGCTGACGGTAAATTCTCACTTGAGGCTTGCCGTTGTATCGGTGCTTGCGGACTCGCACCGGTTCTTACCGTTAACGAAGATGTTTACGGCCGTTTGACCGAAAAAGATATCGACGGTATTATTGCAAAATACGCTGATTAATTTTTAATCAAGGGAACATACACGTATGAAAATAAGTGAGATTAAAGAACTTTTAAAAGCTGAAGTTGTCTGCGGAGAAGATTTGCTCGAGAACGAAGTTTATTCTGCTTGCGGAAGTGACATGATGAGTGACGTTTTGGCTTACGTTAAAGACCAGGGCGTTCTGCTCACCGGACTTGTAAACTCGCAGGTTATAAGAACTGCCGAGATGATGCATATGGTTTGCATAGTTTTCGTTCGCAACAAGCGTCCTACCGAAGAAATGGTAGAGCTTGCGCGTGAAATGGGAATTGCATTGCTGTGTTCACCCAAGCGTATGTATGAGGCTTGCGGTAAGCTTTATATGAATGGGCTTAACCGAAACGGAGTAACGTTATGAGTGAGCCGTTGAAGTTCAAGTATAACGTTCAGGGCAACAACTTCGCTTCTGCCGGTCAGGCTTCGGTTATGGTGAAGAAAAATCTTCGTCAAATCGGTCTTTCACCGGAGATTATAAGACGTGTATCTATCGCAATGTATGAGGGTGAAATCAATATGGTTACCCACGCAGGCGGCGGCACTGCCGAGGTGCTTGTGTATGAGGATAAGGTTGTAATCATTCTTGACGACTGCGGCCCGGGTATACCGAACGTGGAACTTGCTATGAAAGAAGGCTTTTCCACCGCGCCTGATAACATCAGGTCGTTAGGCTTCGGCGC
The DNA here is from genome assembly GCA_045651745.1 of Acutalibacteraceae bacterium. Lineage (GTDB taxonomy): Bacteria > Bacillota > Clostridia > Oscillospirales > Acutalibacteraceae > UMGS172. The sequence goes on along the minus strand of JAZRSW010000077.1, from coordinate 2,170 downwards.
CGGTATGGGTCTTCCTAATATGAAGCGTTATACCGACAGTTTGGAGATAGAAACACAACTCGGAAAAGGCACCCGCATTACAATGCAGGTTAATTACCAATAAGAGAGTAACTTTATGAATACATATTTACATTCGGTTTCTTTAAATGAAGAAAAATGCACCGGCTGCACAACCTGTTTAAAACACTGTCCGACCGAGGCTATTCGAATCAAGGACGGACGTGCGGTTATCAACCCCGGCAGATGTATTGATTGCGGCGAGTGTATCAGAGTATGTCCCCATGAGGCAAAGCTTGCTGTTTGCAACACTTTCAAGGATTTGGAAAAGTTCAAATGGCGCATTGCATTGCCTGCCCCAACACTTTACGGTCAGTTTGAAGAGCTTGAAGATATCGATTATTGCCTGCAAGGGCTTCTCGATATGGGCTTTGACCAGGTGTATGAGGTTTCTCAGGCTGCCGAATTCGTTTCGGAGTATACGAGATTGCTCATAAAGACCGAGGGTGTTAAAAAACCTATTATCAGTTCGGCTTGTCCCGTTATTGCACGACTGATTGCGTTGAGATTCCCTTATTTAAAGGATAATCTTATGCCGTTACTTCCGCCGATGGAAATTGCGGCAATGAAAGCAAGAGAACGCGCATTAAAGGAACATCCCGAATTTAAAGCGGAAGATATAGGCGTATGCTTTATATCCCCGTGTCCTGCCAAGGCAAGCTATGTTAAAAATGGCTTCGGCTCATATAAAAGTGCTGTTGACTTGGTTGTGCCGATTAATGAGATTTATTTTAAACTCATAAATTCAATGAAGCGAGAAATAACTCCGGTGCCGGTTTCCCGTTCGGGAGTTATCGGTATCAGCTGGGCAACCTCGGGCGGTGAGGCCACCGCAATTTTCAACGATAAGTACTTGGCAGCCGACGGCATTGAAAACGTTATCAAAATGCTTGACCAGATTGAAAACGGTATGATTCCCCAGCTTGAGTTTATTGAGCTTAATGCTTGCACCGGCGGTTGTGTCGGCGGAGTGTTGACGGTGGAAAATCCGTTTATTGCAAGGGCAAGACTTCAAACTTTAAGACGGTACCTTCCGGTATCGCAAAACTTCTTGGATGACAATGAAAAGTATATACCCGACGATTGTTTCTTCCAAGAGGTGCCGGCATATAAGCCCATTTCAAGACTTTCGGATAATATCGGAGAGTCAATGCGTATGATGGCAGACATTCAAAGTCTCAAAGAAGCGTTACCCGGTATTGATTGCGGTGCATGCGGTGCACCGAGTTGCCGTGCATTCGCTGAAGACGTCATAAAGGGCGAGTGCTCGGTTGATGCTTGTATAATAAGACAGCATAAAAACTTAAACAATAACAAAATCGAGGAGTAGCTATGACCGTTAAAGAACTTTCGGAAAAGTCTGGGTTTTCGGTTGTGACACTGCCTGAACCTTCAAGGGAAATTGGCGGTGCTTATTGCTGTGACCTTTTAAGCTGGGTTATGGGCAGGGCAAAGGCAGATGATGCTTGGATTACCATTATGACTAATTCAAACATAATCGCCGTAGCGTCGCTTGCCGATACAGCCTGCATTATTCTTTCCGAGGGTGTCGAGCTTGATTCAGAGGTTAAAGCTTTAGCCGAATCAAAAGGCGTAAATGTTTTGGGCACAGATAAGCCCATATACGAAACCGCCGCAACCTTGAGTAGTCTGCTATGAGTCGCTACACTTACGATTTTCACATTCATTCCTGCCTTTCTCCCTGTGCCGATAACGATATGACTCCCTCGAACATTGCCGGAATGGCAACGTTGGCAGGCGTCAACATTATGGCACTGACCGACCATAACACCGTAAAAAACTGTCCGGCATTTTTCAAAGCCGCAAAAAGAAACGGAATTATCCCAATAGCTGGTATGGAATTAACCACCGCAGAGGATATTCACATAGTTTGCCTCTTTGAAAAATTGGACGAGGCGTTGAAGTTCGGCGAGGAAATAGAAAAGCACAGGATTCTTATCAAAAACCGTACCGACATTTTCGGTGACCAGCTGATTATGGACGAGGAGGACAATGTAATAGGTACTGATGAGTATCTTTTGTCTAACGCGACCGATATTTCGGTTGACGAAGCACCGAAGTTGGTTGAAAAGTTTAACGGTGTGTGCTATCC
>JAZRSW010000076.1:0-9854 GCA_045651745.1 Acutalibacteraceae bacterium | reverse complement strand
GGTGATTATTCTAAATTTTAAGATATAGTAATTTAAATCACGTCTTGCGATAACTACCCTTTTATATTCACCACAATGTTCACATAAATCTAAATACTTAGAAATAACATAATTCTTAGGTTGCTCACCTCCGCCAAGTTCCTCGTTTAAACATTCAAAACATATTTCTGACATACACTCTCTCCTTCGCACCAACAATTGTTAGTATATTTGTAATTATATTTTCTTATACTTTTATTGTCAAGAACAATTGTAGGTGAAAAGTATGAAAGAAATATTAGCACAAAGATTGAAAAAATGCAGATTAGAAAAAGGCTTAACTCAACAGCAGGTTGCCATTTACTGTGATATAACCGAGAAAGCATATCAAAACTATGAACTTATGACACGCGTACCTCAATTAGAAATTCTTATTAAAATAGCCGATTTTTACAAGGTTTCGTTAGACTATCTTGTGGGAAGATGCGATAAATAATTTTACACAGAATTAAGAAGCACCTATTTGCTAATGCAAATAGGTGCTTCTTCTATGCCAACATCTGACGCATTTTGGAGAGAATTACTCGCTCTCTGCGGCTGACCTGCACCTGTGTCATACCAAGTGCTACTGCCGTTTCGGTTTGGGTTTTAAATTTATAATACCTTAAATATATCAAATTTCGGTCATTTTCGGGTAAAGTATCCATAACCTCACCCAAGGAAATATGCTCTAAAAGTTTTTCTCCCTCACCCTCAACGGCAATGTCGAATTCACTTGTTCCATCATCATTTTCGGTCGTCAATGACATCGTCGGTTGTGCAGCACACAAAGCCTCTGCCACGCTATCAACCGAAACACCTAAACTATCAGCAATTTCGGTGACAGTCGGCTCTCTGCCTAAAGATTTTGACAATCTTTCATTTTCTCTGACGGCTTTTAATGACAGTTCCTTTAACGTTCTTCCGACCTTGACGCTTCCGCCGTCACGGAACATTCGCTTGATTTCACCTAAAATCACGGGAACGGCATAGGTTGAAAACATCAGCCCTCTTGATTCATCAAAGCCTTTTGCCGCCTTAATAAGCCCTATACACCCCGCTTGCACCATATCCTCGTACTCAATTCCTCTGCCACGAAATTTTGTACAACAAGCGTATACCAACCCCATATTTTTAGTTATGAACTCATTTTTGTCTGTCATCTTTTACTTTCAGTCTTTTCTGCAATGTTACGGTAGTTCCTTTACCTACCGTTGAACGTACAGTCATTTTATCCGTGAAACTTTCCATTACGGCGAAACCTAATCCTGCACGTTCCTCACCGCCGGTTGTAAAAAGAGGCTCTTTTGCTTTTTCAATATCCGGTATACCGCAACCGCGGTCACGAATACGAATTTTGATTTTACCACCGTCAGCGCTGACCGTTATGTAAATCATTCCTAACGTATCTCGGTAAGCGTGAACAATGCAGTTTGTAACCGCTTCACTTACAGCGGTTTTAATATCATTTAACTCCTCTAAAGTCGGGTCAAAGCGTGCTACAAATGCTCCTACTGCCACTCTCGCAAAACTTTCATTAGTCGAGCGCGACGGTATTATAAGTTTTATTTCGTCCTTCATTTTTAACTCCTTAATTATCTAATTTTGCAAGACGGTCAAGTCCTGCTAACTTCATAACCTTACCGATTTGAGGTGATGTATTGGTAACATGAAGTTCTGCACCGTAAGGTTTAAGTAATTTATACCGACCCATAACCAAGCCAATGCCTGAACTATCCATAAAGCTGACGTCCCTGAAATCGAGAATCAGCATTGACGGTGTGTTTTTTTCTACAACTGCATCAATCTCATTTCGCATAACACCTGCTGAATGGTGGTCGATTTCGCCGTCTAAATAAGCCGTCACAACCTCACCGTTTACCGTGATTTTTACTGACATATTTTCAACTCCTAAATTTATTTACTTCCCTTTTTAAAAATAAAAAATCCGCTATCTATAATAATAGCGGATTACTTAAGAATATTTTGTTGTAATATAGGTGAAAAACTACACTATTTTTGTCGAAAACGATTTAACAACAACGGTCTTATATCCCCTGCCAAGTAAAGCGAGCCGAAAACAATAACCTTACTGTCTTCTTTTACTAATTCAAGTGCTTTTTCGTAACTTTCGGCGACAGTTACATTGTCACAAATACCTTTACAAAGAATTGCAAGGTCTTCGGCTTCCATTGTTCTCGAATTTGACTCAACCTTAACAGCAATTATTTTATCAAATTTTTGCTTTAAACACTGTAACGCATCGCTTACGTCCTTATCAGCCATAAAGCCGACAATTGCAGTTGAATTTTTAATATCGGAATCGGTCAAAAGTTCGTTTAAAGCCGATGTCCCGTTAGGGTTATGCGAGCCATCTAAAATAACCAAAGGTTCTTTCGATATTACCTCGCACCGAGCAGGAAAAACGGCGTTTTCCAAGCCTTGTTTGATTGCATCAAGCGAAATTTCGGGAAATGCGACCTTTACTGCTGAAATAACGTTTAAAGCGTTACTGATTTGATGCTTACCTGCTAATTTCAGTTTATATGTTTCTCCCTGCCACAAAAACTCACTGCCGAAAATATCTGCACTAATCAAGTTGACATCTTTTTTATCGGTAACTTTAAGGTCGCAATTTAAAGTTTTGGTTGTTTTTCTTATGACCTCTAAACTTTCAAGTGAATTATCCAAAGTTGTTACAACGGGACAATCCTTTTTTATAATACCGCATTTTTCAAATGCTATTTCAGCCTCGGTTTCGCCCAAAATTCCTGTATGGTCGAGTGCGATTCTCGTAATAACCGAAACTTTCGGCGTTTTTATAACGTTAGTAGCATCAAGTCTTCCACCCAAACCTACCTCTAACACAACCGCATCGCAACCCTGCTCTTTAAAATACAAAAGCGCCACTGCTGTGATAAACTCAAACTCGGTTATCGGGCAATCGTCATTAGAAATTGACTCAACTGCCGATTTCACCCTTTCGGTATACACACCTAAATCTTCGTTAGAAATATACTTACCGTTAATTTGAATTCGCTCATTAAACTCGGTTACAAAGGGTGAGATGTAAAGTCCGGTTTTCTTTCCTGACGATTGCAAAACACTGCTAATCATAGTGGAAGTTGAGCCTTTACCGTTAGTGCCCGCAACGTGAATAATATTCAAATCATCCTGCGGATTGCCTAAAACTTTAAGCAATTCGGTAATCCGTTCCAACCCCGGTCTTGAACCAAAACGCATCAGCGAATGGATATATTGTAATGCCTCAGTATAAAGCATTAAAACACCTCATTTTGAAAAAGCGGACGGTTTTCCGTCCGCTTTTAAAATTACATTTTAGACTTAATATCAGCAATAGAAGCCTCGAGCAAAGCAATCTTGTCAACTGCCTTTTGATAAGACTCACGCTGTACGGCAACAACCTTTTCAGGCGCTTTTGCCATAAATGCCTCATTATTAAGCTTCGAACCAAAGAAATCTCTATCCTTTTCGGCTGCAGCCAATTCCTTATTTAAACGCTCTAATTCTTTTGTAAAATCAACAAGTTCGTTCAACGGAATTTGAACAACTGCATCAGTGGTAACAACGCGGACAGCACCCTCAACATCAACACTGTCAGCCGATACTTCAACCTCTGAAGCTGAAGCCAAGCGGGTCATAAACACTGCACAGTCAAGAAATGTATCTTTAGCATCGGTAGTAATGAACAATTTAGCCTTTTTAGAGGGCGGAACGTTCATTTCTGCTCTGCGGTTACGAACAGCCTTAATAACATTCATAACCTTTTCAAACTCTGCCTCATCGAAAGCGAAGTTCAAGCAATCACAAGCCGTAGGCCAACTTGATACCATAATGGTCTCACCCTCGTGAGGGAGTGCCTGCCAAATTTCTTCGGTAATGAACGGCATAAAGGGATGCAATAACTTCAAAGTATTGGACAAAACGTATACCAAAACTGCCTTTGCGGTTGCCTTTTGTTCTGCGTCATCAGAGTTCAAGCGTACCTTTGTAAGCTCAATATACCAATCACAGTAAACATCCCAAATGAAGTCATAAAGTTTGGAAACTGCAAGACCGATTTCAAACTTATCAAGGTTTTCGGTAACCTCTTTTACGACGTTATTAAACTTAGAAAGTACCCACTTATCCTCTAAAGCAAGGTTTTCGGGGATATACGGTGCAGGCTCGTTCTCATCCAAATTCATCAAAACGAAGCGCGCAGCGTTCCAAAGTTTATTGGCAAAGTTACGGCTTGCCTCAACGCGCTCGGCAGAATAACGCATATCGTTACCCGGTGTGTTACCGGTTGCCAAGGTAAAGCGAAGTGCATCAGCGCCGTACTTTTCAATTTCTTCAAGCGGGTCAATACCGTTACCCAAGGATTTAGACATTTTTCTACCCTGAGCGTCACGAACAATACCATGGAAAAGAACGGTATCAAACGGTGCTTTGCCGGTATATTCCAAACCCGAAAAAATCATACGGGCAACCCAGAAGAAAATAATATCATAACCCGTAACAAGCGTACTTGTGGGGTAGAAATATTTTAAATCAATATTGTTTTCGGGCCAACCCAAAGTTGAGAACGGCCAAAGTGCAGATGAGAACCAAGTATCCAAGGTATCCTCATCCATACGTACCTTGCCACCGCACTTAGGACAAACATCAACATCAGTACGGCTGACGGTAGTTTCACCGCACTCGTCACAGTACCAAGCGGGAATTCTATGACCCCACCAAAGCTGACGGGAAATACACCAGTCTTTAATGTTTTCCATCCAGTTATAGTAGGTCTTTTCAAATCTGCCCGGAATAAGCTTGATTTCACCCTTTTTAACAACATCAATTGCAGGCTCTGCAAGCGGTTGCATTTTAACAAACCACTGCTTTGAAATACGCGGCTCAACAACGGTTGAACAACGGTAGCAACTACCGACGTTATGTTTCATAGGCTCAACCTTTACAAGATATCCGCCTTCTTCAAGGTCGGCTACCATTGCCTTACGAGCTTCATAGCGGTCCATACCCTCATATTTTCCACCGTACTCATTAATATGAGCATCGTCGGTCATTACATTGATAATGGGTAAGTTATGACGAAGACCAACTTCAAAGTCATTGGGGTCGTGTGCAGGAGTGATTTTAACAACACCTGTACCGAAATCCATTTCAACATAAGTATCGGCAACAACGGGAATTTCTCTGCCAACCAAGGGCAAAGTAACTGTTTTACCAACCAAATGCTTATATCTTTCGTCATCAGGATGAACTGCAACAGCAGTATCGCCCAACAAGGTTTCGGGACGGGTTGTTGCAAGCTCAATAAACTCGTCAGTACCGGTAATGGGATAACGAAGATGCCAGAAGTTGCCGTCCTTTTCGCTATAATCAACCTCTGCATCCGAAATTGAAGTCAAGCAATGCGGACACCAGTTGATAATACGCTCACCGCGGTAAATAAGACCTTTTTCGTAAAGGCGGACAAAAACCTCACGAACGGCTTTTGAACAGCCCTCGTCAAGTGTAAAACGTTCTCTTTCCCAGTCGCAAGAAGTACCTAACTTCTTTAACTGTTCAATAATTCTGCCGCCAAACTTTTCTTTCCAAGCCCAAGCTCTTTCCAAGAATTTTTCACGGCCGATATCCTCTTTGGAAATACCTTCAGCACGCATAGCCTCAACAATTTTAGCCTCGGTAGCAATTGAAGCGTGGTCGGTACCGGGAAGCCACAAAGCCGAATAACCCTGCATTCTCTTCCAACGAATGAGAATATCCTGCAAGGTTTCATCCAAAGCATGTCCCATATGAAGCTGACCGGTAATGTTCGGTGGCGGGATAACAATGGTATACGGCTTTTTCTTTTGGTCTACCTCAGCGTGAAAATAGTTGCCTTTAAGCCAAAAATCATAAGTCCTATCCTCAACGGCGGACGGATTATATACCTTTTCAAGTTCTTTTGCCATTTATTTCAATCCTTTCGGAAAACTATTAGAGATATAATATATCATCAGACAAAAAAAGTCAATATTTACAATAGTTTCCAAGCGTATTTTCATAAAATCAGTTTAAAATAGATTTGTCAGTTAAAATTGAAGCGTTTGCATTTTGAACTGACCAGTGCTTCGGCAACAGCCGAAGCACGTTGTTTTTTGTACTAATTTACAGTTTTAACTGTTCACCCTGCTCGTCAGCCGACGGCAAAGCACCTGCAGCCGGAAGTGTTCTTGTTCTGTAACGGTGAGGTTTTTGGAACATACCTTCAGTAAAGGGCACAACATCAAACAATCTTTGACCCTTTTTCTGTGTCATAACTGCAACACCGCCGTTATCCTTGGTTGCTTTAACCTGCAACGCACCAGTGTGAAGCAGTAACATTCTGCCTGACGAAGATTTCAAAACAAGTTCACAATCAGAGGGTATGTGCATAATCTTACACAATTCAAATTTATCGGTATAGGCTGAAATCAACTTTTTACGGTTGGTCTTTGTAGCATAAGCCGAAAGGCCAACCTTTGCGACACGTCCGTTAGTAAAGAAGAACATCATAAAGCCGGTGTAATCGGTCGTTGTAATCATAGCAACCGGCTTTTCACCATCTTCAAATCCAAGTTTAGACGGTACATAGTCACCCAAAACGCTTGCCTTGGTATCCTCAAAATCATTTGCTTTTGACTTATAAACCTGACATTTGTCGGTAAAGAATAACAAATCGACATCATTAGTGGTTTCGACCGTGGTGACAATTTCGTCACCCTCTTTTAACTTTTGCTCACCACTCATACGAAGTGACTGCGGTGTGATTTTCTTGAAATATCCATCTTTTGTGTAGAACAAGGTCACGGGATAATCAGGAACTGCCTCTTCCTCTACTGTAATTTGGTTTTCCTCGGCAGAAATGATTTTTGTTTTACGTTCCTGACCGTATTTCTTGATAACCTCTTCAAGTTCTTTAATAATGATATTAAGAACTTTACGGCGGGAATTCAGAATATCCTCTAACTCGGCAATCAACTTTTCGAGGTTTTCAATATCATCCAAACGCTTTAAAATATACTCTCGGTTCAAATGACGAAGTTTGATTTCAGCAACATATTCTGCCTGAATTTCGTCAATACCAAAACCAATCATAAGGTTTGGTACAACTTCCTTTTCCTCAGCAGTTTCGCGAACAATTTTAATAGCCTTGTCAATATCAAGTAAGATTTTCTGCAAACCTTTTAAAAGGTGGTATTTTTCTTTAGCCTTGGTCAACTCAAAAAACGTTCTGCGTTTTACACAGTCAACACGGAATGCAGTCCACTCGGTCAAAATTTCCTTAACACCCATTACTTTCGGTGCACCGCCGACGAGAATATTGAAGTTACACGAAAAACTGTCCTGCAACGGAGTCATTTTGAAAAGTTTTTGCATCAACTTCTCATAATCGGTACCGCGTTTTAAGTCAATCGTAATTTTAAGACCTTTAAGGTCTGTTTCGTCACGGACATCATTAATCTCGGTAACTTTTTTAAGTTTTACAAGTTCAATAATCTTTTCGATTATCGCTTCAACAGTAGTTGAGGGCGGAATTTCGGTAATATCAATACAGTTAGCCGATTTATCGTAACTGTAAACCGCGCGGATTTTAACACTGCCCGAGCCTGTATTATATATTTTCTCAATTTCGGCACGGTCATACAAAAGTTCACCGCCGATTGGAAAATCAGGTGCCAACAAATAATCGGCAACGTTGATTTCATCGTCTTTAATGAACTCAATTTCGGTTTTGCAAACCTCTGCCAAGTTAAACGAGCAAATTTTACTTGCCATACCAACGGCAATACCGTTGTTTGCATTAACCAATACCGACGGGAACGTTACGGGGAACAGTGAAGGCTCTTTCATAGAGCCGTCATAGTTATCCACCATATCGACGGTATCTTTGTCGATGTCCTTAAACAGTTCGGCAGCAACTGGTGCCAATTTAGCCTCGGTATAACGCGGTGCGGCATAAGCCATATCACGCGAATAGGATTTACCCATATTACCCTTAGACTCAACAAACGGGTGCAACAACGCCTCATTACCGACGGTCAAACGTACCATTGTTTCGTAAATGGCGGCATCACCGTGCGGGTTAAGACGCATAGTTTGTCCGACAATGTTTGCCGATTTAGTCTTCTGCCCATTAAGAAGTCCCATATTATACATAGTATAAAGAAGTTTGCGGTGGGAAGGCTTAAATCCGTCAATCTCGGGGATTGCACGGGACAAAATCGCACTCATTGCATAAGGCATAAAATTGGTTTCGAGTGTTCTTGTAATCGGTTGCTCGACAACTGTGCCGGCACCGGCAATATAGGCATTAGCCATAGGCTCGGAAGTTTTTACTTCTGCCTGCTTTTTCTTTCTCGGAGGCATAATTTCTCTCCTCTTAAAGTGATTTTATAAAATAATAAAAATTTAACTCAAATCGGCATCGGCAATGTAAAGATAACCTTTTTCGGTTATGATTTCCTTACGTGCATCAATGTCGTCACCGAGTAACATATCAAAGAATATTGCTGTTTGCTCGGCTTCTTCGGGACTGACCTTAACCAAACGGCGAGTTTCGGGGTTCATAGTAGTCAAACTCATCATATCGGGTTGGTTTTCACCAAGACCTTTTGAACGCTGAATGGTATGCTTTTGGTCGCCGACCATATTGGTCATAATATCTGCCTTTTCCTTTTCGTCATAGGCAAAATAAGTCTTGTCCTTTGTAGTAATTTCATACAACGGAGTTTCTGCGATAAATACCTTTCCAACCTCAATCAAAGTAGGTATTAGGCGGTAAATCATAGTTAAAATAAGTGTTCTGATATGGAAACCGTCTTCATCGGCATCGGTGCAGATTATAACTTTATTCCAACGAAGTTGATTTAAGTCAAATGTTGATAAATCCTTGTTTGCTTTGGACTTAACCTCAACACCGCAACCCAAAACCTTAATAAGATTAGTAATAATTTCACTCTTGAAAATTTTATCGTAATCTGCTTTTAAGCAGTTTAAGATTTTACCTCTTACCGGGATAACTGCCTGAAATTCGGCATTACGTGCCAACTTAACAGAGCCTAAAGCCGAATCACCCTCAACTATGAAAAGTTCACGTTCATTGACGTCCTTTGAACGGCAATCGACAAACTTTTCAATACGGCTTAACATATCATTGGAAGTAGAAAGTGTCTTTTTAAGATTTAATCTTTCCTTTTCACTTTTTTCACGGCTACGTTTGTTAATCAGCACCTGATTGGCAATTTTCTCGGCGTCTTCTTTATTTTCAATGAAATAAACCTCTAACTGATGACGGAAAAACTCGGTCATAGCATCGCCGATAAATTTATTGGTAATTGCCTTTTTGGTTTGGTTTTCGTAAGATGTTTGAGTTGAGAATGACGATATACAAAGCACCAAACACTCTTCAACATCCTGGAATGTAATTTTGCTCTCATTTTTAGTGTATTTGTTGGTATCTTTGATATACTTATCAATCTGATAAACGAAGGCGTTTCTTACTGCCCTTTCAGGTGAACCGCCATGCTCCAACCAACTGGAGTTATGATAGTATTCTTTCAACTGAACCTGATTTGAAAAACTCAAAGCAGCGTTGATTTTGACTTTATATTCAGGCTTATCGTCGCGGTCGCGACCTTTACGCTCGGTCTGCCAGAACTGTACGGGAGTCAATCCCTTATCGGCAACAGTTTCGGTGACGTAGTCCTTAATACCTTCTTTATAGCAGAACTCGTAATTTTCGAACTTACCGCCAACCTGGTCACGCAAAATGAATACAATATTATCATTAACAACCGCCT
>JAZRSW010000075.1:0-25818 GCA_045651745.1 Acutalibacteraceae bacterium | reverse complement strand
AAAGTGATTTCCTCGCCGTCACACTGAACGGTTACACCGTTTTCGTACGACAGTAAAACACCCTTAAACTCTCTTTTGTTGTCCCTCGGACGAATAAGTTTAACTAAAACTTTTTCGCCTTTATATTTTTCGAAGTGCCATCCTTCTGTCAACTCACGTTCGAGTCCCGGTGAACACACCTCTAAATAATAGGAAACGTTAATCGGGTCAGCCTCGTCAATAATAGGGTCGATAAGCCGTGAAACATCGGTACAGTCGTTAATATCAACACCGCCGTCCTTATCAATAAACACCCTTAAATACCACGAAGTGCCTTCTTTTACGAACTTTACGTCCCAAAGCATCAATCCTAAATTTTCGATTGCTTCTTTAATCAATCCCGTCACCTTGACGGCAGTAGGGTTTTTAGCCAAAGCCATACCTCCTATAATGTAAAACTGAACTTGCCCGTACAAAAAGTGAAGAGCGGGTCGCCCCACTCTCCTTTTCGTTCAAAATTGGTTTTAATTACTATAACACATTATGTCTACTTTGTCAAGAATTATTTAATTTCTAAAACAAATGCTTGACTTGCGACAACATATCTTCTGCCACTACGGAAGATTCACGTTCCTCCATAGGTACATACTCCTTATTGCGAACAGCACTCTTATAAGCCGGACGAATGATTCTTCCGCCGTTGGAAAGTTCTTCAGCGCGGTGTGCGCACCAGCCCGCAACACGCGAAATAGCAAACAAAGCTGTATACATTTCAACCGGAAGTCCAAGCATTGAATATACGAAGCCCGAATAGTAGTCAACGTTAGGACATATAACCTTACCGCTACCCTTAACCTCGTCAAAAAGTTTGGGGGACAATTCGGCGATTTTATCCATTAAACGAAGTTCGTCCATTTTACCCTTTTCAATAGCCAAACTTTCAGCACTGCGACGTAAAAGCACGGCTCTCGGGTCAGACAAAGTATAAATCGCGTGACCCATACCGTAAATAAGGCCTGTTTTATCAAATGCTTCTTTGCGGAGAATTTTACGCAAATACTCGGCTATCTCGTTTTCGTCTTCCCAGTTTTTAACGTTTGTTTTAATATCGTTCATCATTTCGACTACTTTAATATTAGCACCGCCGTGTTTAGGGCCTTTAAGAGAACTTACCGAGCCTGCGATAGCCGAATAAATATCGGTACCCGACGAGGTCAAAACTCTTGTTGTAAAGGTAGAGTTGTTACCGCCGCCGTGCTCAGCGTGAAGCATCAAAGCTAAGTCAAGCAAATGCACTTCTTCCTCGGTATAGTTACTGTCGGGACGGATAATATGCAAAATATTCTCAGCCGTCGACAACTCAGGTTTCGGGAAATGCATATAAAGACTTTCTTTATCGTAAAAATGCTTTTTAGCCTGATAAGCGTAAGCCACAATTATCGGGAAACGGGCAAACAATTCCAAACTCTGACGGAGATTGTTTTCCATTGAGTTATCGTCTGCCTTGTTGTCAAAGGGTGACAATGCCAAAACAGCACGCGAAAGGTTGCTCATAATATTACGGCTGGGCAAACGCAAAATCATATCCTCGGCAAAATAATCAGGCAACTGACGCATTGAACCGACAACATTATTAAACTCAGCCAACTCCTCTTTAGAAGGGAGTTTGCCAATCATAAGCAAATATGCAACCTCTTCAAAACCGAAGCGGTTTTCTTTTATGCAGTTATCAACCAAATCGGCAATATTGTATCCGCGGTATGTAAGTTCACCGTCAATAGGCATACGTTCGCCTTCATTTAAAAGATAACCGTGAACGTTACAAATTTTAGTCATACCTGCCAAAACACCTGTGCCGTCAGAGTTTCTCAAACCCTTTTTAACGTTGTATTTTTCATAATCCGATGCCGGAATGTAATTATGCTTTCTGTATTCCGCACTTAAAGACTCGAAAAAACCTTCGGGAACATTAATCTTGTTTTCAGCCATAATTTCCTCTTTCTACTTGCCATTTATCTACGGCTTTTCTTAATATTTTAAATAATTGAGCAATATTTTACTAAAATTGTTAAATTTAGTCAAGCAAAAAGTTGTAAAACTTAATTTTATTAACCTAAATGCTTGTTTTATTACTGTTTTCATTAATAAAATAAGCCGACCGCCTTAAAAACAAAAGGAAACTGTCGGCTTTAAATGTTGTTTAATTCTTCAAACTCTGCAACGGTGCGGGAATTCTACCGCCACGACCAATAAATTTGGCGGGTGAATAACGGTTAACCGGCATTACAGGACCCGAACCCAATAATCCGCCGAAGTTGAGTTCCTCTCCCTCTTTTTTACCGATGGCGGGAATAACACGAACTGCAGTAGTTTTGGAGTTTACCATACCGATTGCGGCTTCGTCGGCAATAATTGCCGAAATAACCTCTGCCGGTGTATCTCCCGGAATGTTAATCATATCAAGCCCGACCGAGCAAACTGCCGTCATAGCCTCTAATTTTTCAATTGTCAATGCGCCCGAACGTGCGGCGTCAATCATACCTGCGTCTTCGGTAACGGGAATAAATGCACCCGAAAGTCCGCCAACGTGGCTTGAAGCCATAACACCGCCCTTTTTAACGGCGTCATTAAGCATTGCAAGACAGGCGGTAGTTCCGCAAGCGCCAACCGATTCCAAACCGATTTCTTCTAAAATATGAGCAACCGAGTCACCAACTGCGGGTGTCGGCGCTAACGAAAGGTCAACAATGCCGAACTGAACACCCAAACGCTGACTTGCTCTTTGAGCAACCAACTGACCCATACGTGTAATTTTAAATGCGGTACGTTTAATTAAATCGGCAACGCCCGAAAGGTCTAATCCTTGTGCCTCGTCACGTGCTAAAGCGGCGCGTACAACACCGGGACCCGAAACGCCAACGTTAATAACACAGTCAGGGTCACCGGGACCGTGGAAAGCACCTGCCATAAACGGATTATCCTCGGGAGCGTTACAGAAAACAACCAACTTTGCAGCACCGATACACTCGCGATCAGCAGTAAGTTCGGCAGTCTTGCGTACAACCTTGCCCATCAAAGCCACAGCATCCATATTGATACCGGTTTTAGTCGAACCGATATTTACCGATGAACAAATGTGGTCGGTAACGCTTAATGCTTCGGGGATACTTTCGATTAATTCGCGGTCACCTGCGGCAAAACCTTTTTGAACTAATGCAGAATATCCGCCGATAAAGTTAACACCGACAGCTCTTGCCGCTTTTTCCAAGGTAACGGCAAATTTTACAACATCTTTGGAACGGCAAGCGGCGGCTATAATTGCAATCGGAGTTACCGAAATACGCTTATTGATAATAGGAATACCCAATTCCTTTTCAATTTCCTGACAAACAGGAACTAATTTTTCGGCTTTACGGGTGATTTTTTCATAAATACGCTCGCAAGCCTTGTCAATATCGCTGTCAATACAGTCGAGCAACGAAATGCCCATTGTAACGGTACGGATGTCAAGATTTTCATCCTGAATCATCTGTATCGTTTCTAAAATATCTCTTGTTTCTAACATGTCTTTACCTCAAAATCAAATTCTGTGCATTGAGTTGAACAAATCTTCATGCATAACATGAATTGACATATGTATCTCGTCACCCATTTTAGACATAATATCGCTGAACTCACCAAACGGCACATTGATTTTATCAACGTCAACAACCATTATCATACAGAACATATCCTGCAAAATGGACTGCGAAACATCAAGAATATTAACATTATACTCTGCACATTTTGTGGAAACCTTTGATAAAATTCCCACTGCGTCCTTACCTACTACGGTTAAAACTGCCTTCATCATTAACACTTCCTAGAAATTTATATATTTACAATATAATACCACAATTTTATTATAATGTAAACATATATTTATCTAAATTTATGCATTAACCAAAGTATTGCAAGTTTTGAAGTTGTATGCTAATATATATGTAACAAATGAAAAGGATAATTCTTTATGAGTAAAAAACGTAAAATGAAACCCCAAGGGATTGATTTTGAAAACTCGACAGTCTTTAAAAAAGCAAACCGCAATGAAAATTTAACCCCCGAGGAAGTAAAATTAAAAAAACAAAAGAAAACAAAAAAGATTGTTACCGTTTTTTTAGTTATTATAATTCTTTTAACGGTAGTGCCGTGGTTAATTGTCAATGTTGTGAAAAATCCAAAAGATGATTACATAAACCCTGGTCAACCAATAAAATCTTTTGAGTCCCTGCTTGAATTAACAACCGCAACCGAGCAGTCAACCGAGATTTATAATATGAAAAACCCCGACTTAAACGATTTGACCGCCGTGACCGCTTTGATTGCCAAACTAAAACCCGAAGAAGAACTCGGTGAATATTCTGTCTTGGTGCAAGCTACCGAAAAACCTTACACCATCACTCTGAAATTCAACTCAACCCACCACACCACTCAACAAGAGGACGGCAACAAATGGGAAACCGAAGTTATTAAATATTCAACCGCAATTATGGGACTTATAGATAACGTCGCTCAGGTCAACTGGGAATTCCCATCAGATGAAAATAACAACGAAGGCTCGTTTTTCAATCGTGCAGACGCCGAAAAACTTATGAAACTAGGTGTCCCTATTTCTCAATTTGCAAAAAGTCCCGAAGCTGTTCAATTATTATTGAACCAGTTAGGAATTGATTTATACTAAATAAAAAATCCCACGTTATTAAAAACATTCCTTGATTGTAGAGACTCACCGTCCCCGACTGTCCGTTATAACGCAAAACTTATCCCTCCGCCGAGAAATCGGCAGAGGGATTTTTTATAAAACACTTCCCATTCTAAGTATAATGTGGTATACTCAATTATAACAATATAAGGATAAACTTAAATTTCATTAAATGTAGGTTGGATTATGAACAAATTTAGAGTTACTAACTTTATAATGCTTACTGTTGCAGGCATTGTCAACGCGTTTGGTATTACTGTCTTCTTAATGCCGGTGAATTTATATGATAGCGGTATTTCCGGAACATCTATGCTGCTTGACCAATCAACACCGGAATATTTAACGCTTTCAATTTTCCTTATCATCTTGAATATTCCGTTATTTCTTTTCGGACTCAAAAAGCAAGGATGGACGTTTACTGTATACGCTATATATTCAATTTGTATCTACTCTTTATTTGCTTGGTTAATTACGGATGTAATTCCTCTTGATGTAAGTATTGCCTCGCCATTGGCAGGTACGGACTTGATTCTTTGTGCCTTGTTTGGCGGTGTGATTTCCGGAATCGGAAGTGGCATAGCTATTCGCTATGGCGGAGCCATGGACGGCATTGAAGTTATGGCGGTAATCTTTGCCAAGCGTATTGGAATAACGGTTGGTACATTTGTAATGATATATAATGTACTGCTTTATATTGTGTGCGGTTTTGTTCTTGACAGTTGGGTTTTACCGCTTTATTCAATCGTTACTTATGCAGCGGCGTTAAAGACTATCGATTTTATTGTTGATGGACTTGACAGAGCAAAATGTGCTATTATCATCACCGAATACCCAAATGATGTATGTAATAAACTTTGTGAAGTGTTTGGAAGCGGAGCAACTCGTTTACAAGCAACAGGTGGTTATTCAAATAAAGAAAAATCAATGATATATTTTGTAGTAAATCGTTATCAGGTTGTTAGAATGAAGGAACTTGTCCACGAAATAGACCACAACGCATATATAACAATTAGCGAAGTCGCAGACGTTTTTTCCAATAATCACAATAAATAAATTATTTGCAGAAAAATATTGATTAGCAAAATATGGGATGTTATAATCATACTGTATTCGATAAATATTTTGGGGCGTGATTATATGTGGTTTGTTTTTGCACTGTTGTCGGCAGTTTTTGCGGCACTTACATCAATCCTTGCCAAAGTGGGCATCAACGGAGTTAATTCTACTCTTGCAACGGCTATAAGAACGGTTGTTGTAGTGTTTATGTCTTGGGGAATGGTATTTCTTACTAACACGCAAGGTGGAATAGGTGATATCAGCCGAAAAAGCTGGTTGTTTTTGATTTTATCGGGACTTGCAACAGGTGCATCATGGCTTTGCTATTATAGAGCGTTACAAATTGGTGATGCATCAAAAGTAGTTCCTATTGATAAACTAAGCGTAGTTATAACACTTGTGTTGGCTTTTGTGTTCTTACACGAGCAATTTACATTCAAATCTTTAATCGGATGTGTTTTAATAGGTATCGGCACATTGGTTATGGTTCTGTAATTAAAAGTTTGACTAACACAATGAATTGCTATCAAAGAATTTAAGTGGTTAGATTTATAAAGTAAAAAACATCCCTCTGCTGAAAATTTAGCAGAGGGATGTTTTTTACTTAATTATGCTTCGAGTGTTTATTTATCAACTTATTTACAATCGCGAAAATTACGGTTGAAAAGCAAATTCCTGCGGCTAATCCTAAAGTAAATTTTACCGTTGAAGTTCCGTAATTCCTAACGCCTGCCCAATCACTTGTTGCTATGCAACTCATGGTATAAAACAACGCACTTCCCGGTACTGACGGAACTATTGCGGGAACTAAAAACAATGTTACGGGTGCTTTTAAAACCCTTGCGATAATATCACAGTACAACACCGCTATTGCCGCCGCAAAAAAACAAGACAAAAAAACATTTTCGGTAAAATGCAACAGCAAAAGATATGCCGCCCAATTCAAAAATCCGCCCAACGACGCCCAAGGCAACAGCCCCAACCTCAATTGAAAAAGCATAGCAAATCCAAGCGAGCCTAACAACGCAACAATTAACTGAACTATGTTTTGTTCCATATTCTCACCCCACTATAAAAATTGCCAGCATAAATCCGCCCGCCAAAGCGGCAGCCTGAACAACGCTTTCGGTAAACCGCGTCAAACCCGATACGGTATCACCGACAATTATATTACTCGTCGAGTTTACCAAAGCAATACCCGGGATAAGCAACATAATGTCACCGATTATAATTTTATCGGCATTGAGTATCGGTACGAAACGGCAAACCGCACATATAAATATACCTGTTATAAAAGAACACAAAAATTTTGCAACCACCGAATTCGGACAGAATTTATAGGAGTTTAAAGAAAATAAGCAGATAAACAACGCGAAAACGCCCGAAAGCAAACCGTCAAGCAACGTTCCGCCAAAAAACACCGCAAAACTCATTGCGGCAATAACGCTTCCTATGTAATAAAGAACTGTTTTAAAAGGGGTTAAACAAGCGTCAAATCTTTTTTTCAAATTTTCTGTCGAAAACTTTTCTGCGCAATATTGACGGCTTAATCTATTTAATGCTTCAAGACGCAAAAGGTTAACCGTACCGTTAGAAACAATTCGTCTTGATTCGGTAAATGTTTCACCGTCAGGCATATCGAGAGTTATAACAACAACCGACGTGATAACAAAAACATTTGCCCTTTTTGCGCCAAATGCCATTCCCATTCTTGAAACCGTATCTTCAACTCGGTTGATTTCAGCACCGCTGATTAAAAATTCCTCAGCAAAATCAACCAGCAAACGCAAAAATTCTTTTGACTCGTTTTTCACACGCCACACCTCGCAATCATCTGCAATTTATTGCCAAATTATATTATCATACCTTGCGTTTTCGGTCAATACCTTTTTATTTTTTTCTTATTCGACACGTTTCGTTTATTAAATGTTACACGTTTGTAATAATTGTAACCTAAATTTAATCAAACTGTAATTGCATTGATACACTTTTATGCAATATGATGTATATAATATAAATATAGACTCATATATGTTGTGGAGGTGAAGAGTATGCAAACAAAAAAATTATTGACCGTTTTGAGCGTTGTTTTAAGTTTAATTTCGGTTGCTGTTTGCAGTTTTGCTTTACTCTTTGCCCCAAACACAAAAGAGTATGATACCGACGTATTTACCATTCAGATTCCCTATATGGCACAGGCTACAGAAGGCAGAGTAAACACCGTTGAAGAAACCGGAAAACCTGTAAAAACTGAAACTGCCACCGCCGTCGAAATCGAAATTTCACCTGAAAAGCAGTTTTTAAATATGCTTAACCTTAACTTCTGCTATGGTGACACATTTAAATCACCTGAGCAAATTGCAGTAAGTTCTGCAATTTCGCTTCGCGATTATGCGGTTGATATCCCAGGATACGGAATTAACGTTTGCAAGATTTTAACCGAAGGCTTTATCAAAAGTTTTTACGGAAAAGACCTTGATTTAACCAATGTTAAAACCGAATATGCACCCGAGGGTTTTATTGCTCTTCCCTGCTATGAAGTCGGCACTCAAAACCACAATATTATTTCGGTGACCGAAACCAATGACGGTGAGTTTGAGGTTGTATCCTCGGTAACGTTTGTGTACGGCGGATACGATACCGAAATCTATACAGCGGTTTCACATTTTGTGAAAAACACCGATTCGGAATACGGGTTCAACCTTTTAGACTGCGATTTGCGTTAATCTTAAATCCAACGTAACTTGCAAATTGTTCCATTTTGGTATATAATAGTAATAACACAGCCGACCTTACGGAATTTTCTTCGGGGTGCGGCTGTTTTTTGCCTATATTTAAACAAAGGGAGGTTATACTGTGTTAAAGAAAACAAAAAGGACAAAAAAAGAACATAAGCGCGGTATTGCCTTACCCGGACGAATTATTACCGCAGGATTATTAATCCTTTTTCAAGTTGCCGTTTGGTTGGTTATCGAACTTTATATGACCAACATTTCAAGAGTTATATACTTCCTTATTCAATTTGCCTCTCTGGTAATAGTTTTCGCGATTTTAAATAAGCGTGACAACCCAAGTTATAAAATGATGTGGGTTATTTTTATTTTGGCGACACCTTTGGTGGGTGGTGTACTGTTCTTTTTGTGGGGAAACGGGAAGGTTAAACCCCTACTCAAAAAAAGAATGGCTCAACAGAAAAAGTTGAACAAAACATACCTTTGGCAAGACCCACAAGTTGTGACCGACCTGCATTTTGAAGACGTTGACCACGCACGTCAGTCGCAGTTCCTTTTCAACGAATCCGGCTATCCCGTCTACACCGACACAACGGTAGAATACTTATCCCCCGGTGAAAAGTTTTTACCGAGAATGTTGGAAGAACTTGAAACCGCAGAAAAATATATCTTTTTAGAGTATTTTATTTTAGCTCGAGGTAAAATGTGGAACGCTATTCATGATGTGCTTCGCAGAAAAGCCAAAGAGGGCGTTGAAGTCAGGATTATTTTCGACGATTTCGGCTCAATTTCACGTCAAAACCGCAACTTTGTCAAAAATTTACGTAAAGAAGGCATACGCGTTATGGCGTTTAACCGCGTCAGAGCGTCGGTTGACCTGTTTTTAAACAACCGTGACCACCGTAAAATTTGCGTTATTGACGGATATGTTTCAATGACGGGCGGACTTAATATTGCCGACGAATATATTAACGAAGTGTCACCTCACGGCTATTGGATGGACTGTGCACTTATTATGAAAGGGCCTGCCGCCACAAGTTTTGCAGTTGCCTTTTGCGAAATGTGGAGCAGTATGTCACGCGAGCGACTTGACCCCAAAAAATATATAGTCGACACATTCCCGAAAGCATCAGGCTATGTTCAGCCTTATATGGAAAATCCGCTTGATACCAAGCACTACCCCGGTGAAGGTATTTACCGTCAGATTTTGGGCACTGCCAAGGACTACGTCTACATTGTATCGCCCTATTTAATACTTGATAATACTATGACTACCGCTTTGACCTCTGCCGCAAAAGCAGGTATTGATGTCAGGATTTTAACCCCTAAAATCCGCGATAAATGGTACGTCCACCCCGTAACGCAGTTTAATTACCAGGAATTACTGGAAGCCGGCGTCAGAATTTTCGAGTTCACGCCCGGCTTTATTCACTCGAAACTCTTTGTGTCCGATGATGCAGTTGCAACCTGCGGAACAATTAATATGGATTACCGTAGCTTCTATTTCCACTTTGAATGTGGTGTTTGGATGTGCAACACAAAAGCAATTGAGGATATAAAAGAACATTTTCTAATAATGCAGGATTTTTCAGAAGAAATCCTACTGTCTAAATGGTCAAAGCGTCCTTTGAAAAAACGTTTTACACAAGCATTACTTAATGTTTTTGCACCGTTTATGTAGTTTCTACTCGATTTATTTATTGTTTGTTTACATTTTTGTACTTGCTTTGTAACATTTTTTGACTATAATAAGAGTATAAACTCAAAAGCCTTTTGAATTAAGGAGACGTTATACATGGATGAAAATAAAACTTCTTTTGGTTCTGAAGATATAAATTCCGAAGAGCAATCATACAGTTATACCCCAAACCTAAATTACGGGTATACACCAAACAACCAAACACAACCTGAAGAGCCTAAAACACCGCGCCCTAACAAGAAAGGTTTCGGTTTAGGGACTATTATTCTTTGCATTATCCTTTCAGCTGCCATCGGTGCAGGCTCTGCCGTTTTGGCTTTAGACGCTGATAAAAAAAATGCCGACAATACACCGTCCGATACCGCATCGGTTTCGGATAATTCGTCAGATACCGATAGCACGTCTAACAGTGGCTCAAATATCACTATTTCGGGGAATATTGAGTCTATTGTTGAGGCGGTTTACGAAAAAAGCGCAAACGCTTGTGTCGGTATCCGTACAAAAGTCTGGGTTCAAAACATTTTTGGAAACTCACAAAAAACTGCCGGTGAAGGCTCCGGCGTTATTTATAAATCCAACGGATATATAATCACAAACTATCACGTTATTTCGGATGTTATAAATGACTATTCCGAAAATTCGTCGGTAGAAGTTTTCTTGATGTCAGACCCGCAAAATTCAGTTGAAGCAAAAATAGTCGGTTATAACGTTTCGGCAGACCTGGCTGTTGTTAAAATTGAAAAAACGGGACTGCCTGTAATAGAACTTGCCGATTCAAGCACAATTAAGGTCGGACAATATGCCGTCGCTATCGGTTGCCCCGGCGGAATTGACTTTTTGAACTCGGTTTCATACGGAACTATCAGTGGTCTTAACCGCACCATTACTATAGATGCTATTGGTGAAATGGACCTTATTCAAACCGATGCCGCTATTAACCCCGGAAACTCGGGCGGTGCTTTGCTCAACTCCAAGGGACAACTAATAGGTATTAACTCATCAAAATTAGTTGACGAAAGTTTTGAGGGTATGGGTTTTGCAATTCCCACAAATACCGTTAAAGAGGTTGTTGACGAGATTATTGAAAACAAAAATCCTTCTCCTTATATAGGAATTGAAATTTACAAGTTCACCAGTGATTATTTAGAGAAATATAATCTACCTGCAGGTGCTGCGGTTAAAAACGTTGTTCCTAACGGTCCAGCAGACAAAGCAGGTATTGAAAACGGACATATTATCACAAAATTCAACGGCGTTGAAATCAAAGAATATACTGATTTTATTGACGCTTTGGAAAAATGCAAACCGGGTGATAAGGTTACCGTTCGAATGTATAAAGAACACCGTTACGAAACAACAACCGTAACAATCGGCTCAAACAACAGTTACGGCTGATAATGTATAAAATTAATCCGATGCCTTATGTGTTTACGGCATCGGATTTTTTAAAATTATGGTATTAGAGGGTATTTTATGTTCACAAGATTACATAGCACAGGCATTTTCGGTATTGATGCTTATATGGTTGAGGTAGAGGCTGATATTTCCAACAGTTTCCCTGCCTTTGACGTGGTAGGACTCCCCGACACCGCCGTTAAAGAGTCGCGCGACCGTGTTCGTTCAGCTTTGAAGAACAGCGGTTTTAAGTTCCCTACAACTAAAATCACGGTCAATTTAGCCCCTGCCGACATTAAAAAGGCAGGTTCTATGTATGACTTACCCTCGCTGTTATCAATCCTCAATGCATCAAATCAGCTTATGGCCGAATGTGATTTGTCCGAATGTGCATTTATTGGTGAACTATCACTTGACGGCGAGTTAAGGCACATAAACGGTATGCTTTCAATGGCTATTGAAGCACAACGCAACGGAATCAAAAAATTCTTCGTGCCGAAAGCCGACGCTTATGAGGCATCAGTAGTAGAGGGTATTGAAATATACCCCGTTGAAAACGTAAAACAGTTAGTGGCGCATTTGAGAAATGAACAACTTATAAAACCCACCACAGCGCCCGATATTACGGCTATAGCCAAGACAACGCTTGATTTCGCCGATGTTAAGGGACAAGCCGCCGCAAAAAGAGCGTTGGAAATCGCCGCCGCAGGCGGACATAACGTTTTACTAATCGGTCCTCCCGGTTCAGGTAAAAGTATGTTGGCAAAACGTTTGCCCTCGATTTTACCTTCTATGACCTTTGAGGAATCAATAGAAACAACTAAAATTCACTCGGTCGCAGGCGCGTTACCGAAAGATATACCACTTATAACCAACCGTCCGTTCAGAGCACCGCACCACACCGTTTCAGCAGCAGGACTTTCGGGTGGCGGTATAGTACCAAGACCTGGTGAAGTTTCAATGGCGCATAACGGCGTACTGTTTTTAGATGAATTTCCTGAATTTTCGCGTCAGGCAATGGAGGTTTTGCGAGCACCGATTGAGGACGGTCAGGTGACCATCTCCCGTGCTAACGGCAGGCTTACATACCCTTGCGAATTTTCACTTGTTGCCGCGATGAACCCCTGCCCTTGCGGATATTTCGGCCACAACAAAAAGGCTTGTATATGCTCACAACAGACTGTAAAACGGTATTTAGCTAAAATTTCAGGACCTATGCTTGACCGACTTGATATACACGTCGAAGTCCCTGCGGTTGAGTACGAAGAATTGACGGGAAAGCGTGACGGCGAAACCTCTGCCACAATCAAAGCACGAGTCGAAAAAGCCAGAGCCATCCAAAACGAACGTTACAGAGGCACTGATATCACCTGTAACGCAAGATTGACCTCAAACTTAATGCAGAAATACTGTAAATTGGACGACTCTGCAAACAAAATCCTTAAAAATGCATTTGAAAATTTGGGAATGTCGGCAAGGTCTTACGACCGAATTTTGAAAATCGCCCGAACAGTAGCCGACCTTGACGGCAAAGAAACCATAAGCGCTACCCACATCGCCCAAGCCATACAGTTCCGAAGCCTTGACAGAAAATATTGGAATGAATTGTGATTAAGATATAAAACAAAACCTGCATACCCAATTGGGTATGCAGGTTTTGTTTTATATACAGTTCTATATGACCAAGAAAATTATTTTTCATTATTAAAAATTTGTTTTTCTATATTTCTTATTAACTCGCCATTATATTTAAAGTTTTGTGCAAACCAACCCGGACCATGAACAATGGATTCATTACCGGTGATTTTCCTTGCCAACTGTGTCATATAAAGAATTTCACCATTAAATTTAACCTTTCTTCTATTAACAACGATACATCTTATGGATGAATCGTTTGCATATTCCAATTCAGCATTATCCGGAATATTCCAATCATCAAAAGTATAATTTGAATGTCTTGCATTTTTCTCTAACTGTACCTCCGTGGCAACTTCCTCCGCTTTTCTTTCGACGAGATTAGGTTCCCATTTTTTTAGTCTGTCTGTACAATTATGTATTTCTGCAATAGCCTCTAAAAGTGAATATGCATCTTCAGCAGACATCGCATAAAATTCACGAACTCTCTTTTTGCCATTAAAATTATCGATAGAGCGTAAATCGGGATTTAACTTATCTATAATAGAATGAATCCTTAAATCAGATAAACGGGAGTCTACTTCATAAGTTGCATACACGCGAAATGCAAACGGTATACACTCACTATTATTAAGTTGTTGAAGTCTGTTGTCAATATTATCTGCATAACCTATTTTCACATAATCTGGAAATGAGGGATTAGTCAATATATAAATATATCCCGTAAAATTTTTATTCATTTATCATTCTCCTTTGCAGTGTTTAATGATGCTATCAACATTCTTTTTATTTCTTCGGCAAGTGAAAGTAAATTATCAAAATTATAATCTATTAAATTAGTTCTTTTTAAAAGTGTAAGCCAATAAATACTTTCGCCTGTTTCCTTAAGAGAAATATGTAATTTAGAAATAAAATCGGCTTTGCTATTACCATATATAGCTTCATTTATATTGGCACCAACACTTGTACCAGAGCGAAGCAATTGTTTTGCAATAGTTGTATCTTTTCTTATCTTAGAAAATTCCTCATAGAATAAAACAATTTGTGTTGCAAAATCAAGTGATTTTTCGAGTAACGGACTATTCATAACATACACCCCTAAATGAATTATATCATAATTCATTTTTTAAATCAACGCTTTGCTTAGCAAAGCACATTTTCTCTTCTCTATTCTCTCTTATCTTTTCTCTGGAAACGGCAATATGAGAGAAGAGTGAAAAGAGAATAGAGAAAAGTGAAGAGAACAAAAAGAAACGACAATCTATCATACGATAAATTGTCGTTTCTTTTTGGTGCGCTGTGAGGGACTCGAACCCCCGACCTACTGGTTCGTAGCCAGTCACTCTATCCAGCTGAGCTAACAACGCACAAAGGTTCCTTTTCGGAACTGCCATAGTATATTAACACAGTTCTTCTAAAAAATCAATAGTAAATTTCAAAAAAATTCAAAAAAATAAAATCATTAGATTTTCTAACAAAATACATTAAAGAAAGGGTGGCAAACTGCCACCCTTTTAATTATTTGACAATTATTTATTATACGACGCCAAGAATGACTGCAAACGCTCGGTTTTCGGGTTGCCGAAAACTTCTTCGGGAGTGCCCTGCTCGGCAATAACTCCGTCATCCATGAAAATAACGGTATCCGAAACGTCTTTTGCAAAACTCATTTCGTGAGTGACGACAATCATTGTCATATGTCCGTCGGCAAGCGACCTGATAACCTTTAAAACCTCACCTGTAAGTTCGGGGTCGAGTGCCGAGGTCGGCTCGTCAAAGCACAAAATCTCGGGGTCAAGTGCCAACGCACGGGCAATAGCCACACGCTGCTGCTGACCGCCCGAAAGTTGACAAGGATAATTGTCAGCCTTTTCAGAAAGACCTACCTTTTCAATTAGTTCAAGTGCCTTTTGGCGATTGTTTTCATGAGTATCTTTTTTTAGCAAATTGGGTGCAAGCATAACGTTTTCAAGCACCGTATACTGCGGAAAAAGGTTGAAAGACTGAAAAACAAGACCAAAATGAAGTCTTCTTTTTCTCAATTCCTCGTCAGAACGTCCGGTTTTAACTGCACCGTCGAAAATAGTTTCACCGTTAACCGAAATCACACCCGTATCGGCAAATTCAAGCGAGTTAAGGCATCGTAAAAGCGTTGTTTTACCGCTACCCGACGAGCCTATTATAGACAAAACCTGTCCCTTTTCCAAGGAAAAATCTATACCCTTTAAAACCTCGGTTTTTCCGAAGCGTTTGGTAATGTTTGAAACCTCTAAAACTGCCACTTCGGTCACCTCAATCCTTAAAATAGCTTAACTTCTTTTCGATTTTGCCAAGCAAAATTGTAAGAAGGCCGACAAAAATCAAGTAGAACACGCCGGTGAAGAACAAAGGCCAAATAAGTGCCTTTGTAGCGGCAAGCTCTTTTGCCTGCTTAATAATTTCCGGAATCATAATACAGTTAGCCAACGCAGTGTCTTTTATAAGTGTAATTATTTCATTAGACATCGGCGGTACAATACGCTTTACAACCTGCTTTAAAATAATTTTCTTGAACACCAACGATTTGGAAAGGCCCAAAACATATCCTGCTTCGTATTGGCCTTTGGGTATGCTTTCTATTCCACCACGGTAAATTTCCGAAAAATAGCAAGCGTAATTTAAAGAAAACGCAATCAAAACAGCAACTAAACCGCCTGCGTTAATCATCAAAAGACGCAGAACACCGTCAGTAGGGATATTATAATTACTGATTATGTAACGGTCGATATTACTAAAAAGCGGTGTGCCGAACAAAAGACCCGGAACATAGTAAATAATAAAAATCTGCAACATCAAGGGAATTCCGCGGACTATCCAAACCACTGTTTTAGCAACCGCGCGCACGGGAGCAAACTTGCTCATTGAACAAAATGCAATAGGCAAACCAAGCGGTATTCCACAGATTAATGTGACGGCAAAGATTATCAGAGAAAATACAAAGCCGTCAGACAAAAACGAAACTACTTCCCAAAAACTCATATTGTATACTTCCTAAAAAATACTCTATACATAACTTATGCAGACGGGATAAAAATCCCGTCTGCTTGAAACTTAAAACCTATAAACTAACCGATTTATATTATTTCTCGTCAGCAGCCTTTTGGTCAGCATAATCGGTAATAGCGGTAGTATCAACACCGTATTTCTCTGCTAATGCCTTGATTGTGCCATCTTTGCCAAGCTTATCAAGTTGCTCATTAACTTTTTCGGTTAAAGCGCTACCCTTTTTGAAGCCGATAGCATAGTACTCAACATCACTTGCAAGGGCATCAACGGTAGTAAGAGCAGTGTAATCACCCTTACCGCAATAACTCTTTGCGAGCTGTGCGTCAACAACAGCGAAATCAGCAGTACCTGCGTTAACTTCCATCAAAGCGTCAGTCTGCTTGAGAGCACCCTTGAATACCATACCTTCGAAGCCTTTAGCATAAGACTCACCTGCCGAACCGCTTTCAGCAATACCGATTTTACCGTTAAGGTCTGCTGCTGCAGCAATACCGGAAGTATTCTTAACAACTACAACCTGTCTGTTCTCCATATAATTGTAAGAGAAATCAACCTTTTCGGAACGCAAGATGCCATCTTTATCGGCAGTATTGCAGGTAAAACCGTTCCAGATACAGTCGATAGTGCCACCGTTAAGGTCGGTATATTTGTTATCCCACTGAATTTCCTTGAAAATAACCTTGTAGCCCAAGTTGCCGAAAACCTTCTCTGCAAGCTCGGTATCGAAACCGACAAGCTTATTGTTTTCGTCAAGATAGTTCATCGGTGCATAAATAGTATAGCCGACAACCAACGATTTCTGTTCATCCTTCTTTTCGCCGCAAGCGGTGAATGCGAACAAGCACATAAGTACTGCGAGCATTAAGCTCATAATTTTAATTGCTTTTTTCATTTTATTACCCTCTTTTTTATTATTTTTGAAATTTCGATAGCGTTAAAACGCTTTAGCGTGCTAACATATTACCACACTAATACAAACTTGTCAATACCCTTTTTAAAATTTTTTATCGAATTTAAGAATATTTGTTTAGTGACTGTTTACTTTTTAAAAAAATTAAGGTACAATAATACAGTATAGTATATTGAGAAACATAATTTTAATTATATACTTTTTTGGAGAGGTTAAATGATTGATAAAATAATCATCCGCGGTGCTAAAGAGCACAACCTAAAAAATATAAACTTGGAAATCCCGCGTGACAAATTGGTTGTTTTGACCGGTTTGTCGGGCTCGGGCAAATCCTCTTTGGCTTTCGACACGCTTTATGCCGAAGGTCAGCGTCGCTATGTCGAATCGTTATCGAGTTATGCCCGACAGTTTTTAGGACAAATGGAAAAGCCCGATGTTGACAGTATTGACGGACTCTCCCCTGCAATTTCAATCGACCAGAAAACAACCTCTAAAAACCCGCGTTCAACGGTTGGTACAGTTACCGAGATTTATGACTACCTGCGTTTGTTGTACGCTCACGTTGGTATCCCTCACTGTCCTATTTGCGGACGTGAAATCGTAAAGCAGACGGTTGACCAAATTGTTGACCGCATTTTAGAAAACGGCGAGGGCGACCGCATTTTAGTTATGTCACCCGTAATCCGTGCCAAAAAAGGCGAGCATCAAAAACTGCTCGAAAAAATCAAAAAAGACGGATACGTGCGTGTTCGCGTTGACGGTGAAATTTACGATTTATCTGAAGAAATCAAACTTGAAAAAACAAAAAAGCACACAATCGAAACCGTAATTGACCGCCTTGTGTTGAAAGAAGGCATTGAAAAGCGGTTGACCGACAGTGTTGAAACCGCACTGAAACTGTCAGGCGGAATTGTTACAATTTCTGTCGTTGACGGCGAGGAATACACCTTTTCTGAAAACTATGCCTGCCCTGACCACGATGTGAGCATGCCCGAATTAGCCCCCCGAATGTTCTCGTTTAACAGTCCTTTCGGTGCTTGTCCTACTTGTACGGGACTTGGTATTTTTATGAAAATAAACCCTCTGTTGCTTGTTCCTGATGAGTCAAAATCATTAGCCGAGGGCTGTATCAGGGCTTCGGGCTGGGGTACAACCGGCTGGGGTGCTAAAGAAGAAGGCACAATTGCCTTAATGTACTTTAAAGGTCTTGCCGAGCATTACGGCTTTAGTTTGGATACACCCTACCGCGATTTATCCCCCGAAGTTAAAGATATTATACTGTACGGTACGGGTGACGAGAAAATCGAGTTTACCCGCAACAATATTTGGGGTGCAGGTAAGTTTACCGTTCCGTTTGAGGGTGTTATAAACAACCTTGAACGCCGTTTTAAAGAAACTACGAGCGACTTTTCGCGTACTGAAATAGAATCGCTTATGACTGAATGTCCTTGCCCCGAATGTAACGGTGCAAGGCTTAAAAAAGATATTTTGAGCGTGACCGTCGGCGGTCTTAACATTAAAGATTTATGCGATTTGCAGATTGTTGACTGCCTTAAATTCTTCGATAATTTAACTCTCAACACCCGTGACCAAAGCATTGCCGCACCTATTGTAAAAGAGGTTAAATCAAGGCTTTCGTTCTTGGTAAGCGTCGGACTCGATTACCTTACCCTTTCACGTGCGGCGGGTACGCTTTCGGGCGGTGAAAGCCAACGTATCAGACTTGCTACTCAAATCGGTTCGTCGCTTATGGGCGTTTTGTATATTCTGGACGAGCCCAGTATCGGTCTGCATCAACGCGACAACGAAAAACTGCTTAACACACTTCAACAGCTTCGTGACCTCGGTAATACCGTAATTGTGGTTGAACACGACGAGGACACCATGCGAGCCGCCGATTATATTGTCGATATCGGCCCGGGTGCAGGTGTTCACGGCGGAGAGATTGTCTGTGCCGGTACGCCCGAGGAAGTTCAAAAATGTGAAAATTCTATTACGGGTGACTATTTATCGGGACGAAAGAAAATCCCCGTGCCGATTACACGAAGAAAAGGCAACGGCAAAGAAATAAGAATAGTTGGCGCTACCGAAAACAACCTTAAAAATATTGATGTCACATTGCCGTTAGGTAAAATGATTGGTATTACCGGTGTTTCAGGCTCGGGTAAATCCTCGCTTATAAACAGCGTACTTTATCAGCGTTTGGCTTGTGAACTGAACGGTGCAAAGCGTATTTGGGGTAAGCATAAGGCTATCGAAGGATTAGAGCATTTGGATAAGGTTATTGAAATAAGCCAATCCCCGATTGGACGTACACCGCGTTCAAACCCTGCAACCTACACCGGCGTGTTTAACGATATACGCGAACTCTTTGCCGCAACCAAAGACGCCAAAATGAAAGGCTACAACGCAGGTCGTTTCTCATTTAACGTTAAAGGCGGACGCTGTGAAGCCTGCGAGGGTGACGGCATCATTAAAATTGAAATGCATTTCTTACCCGATATTTATGTGCCGTGTGAGGTATGTAAAGGCAGCCGTTACAACCGCGAAACGTTAGAGGTCAAATACCGCGACAAGAGCATTTACGACGTGCTTGAAATGACGGTTGAAGAAGGAATGTACTTCTTTGAGAGTCATCCAAAAATCTACCGTAAACTTAAAACCCTTTATGATGTTGGTTTGGGATATGTTAAACTCGGTCAGCCTGCTACTACCCTTTCTGGCGGTGAGGCTCAACGCGTAAAATTAGCAACCGAATTGGCAAAACGTCCTACCGGCAGAACAATGTATATTTTGGACGAGCCGACAACAGGACTTCACACTGCCGACGTGCATAGGTTAATTGACGTATTCAACCGATTAGTTGATGCGGGCAACAGTATGGTTATAATTGAACATAACCTCGACGTTATAAAATCAGTAGACCATATCATTGATTTAGGACCCGAGGGCGGTGACCGAGGAGGAAACATTGTAGTTTCCGGCACTCCCGAAGAAGTTGCAAAGTGCAAAAAATCTTACACAGGTCAGTTTTTGAAAAAGTTGCTTTAATGTTTACACATTATTCACCTATAGATTGACTTTTTGTGTCACAATAAGTAATGTTAAAAAACGAGGTGAGGTTTTGTTCGGCTATATAAAGGTACACAAGCCCGAAATGAAGGTAAAAGACTTTGAAATTTACAATGCAATTTATTGCGGACTGTGTAGAAATTTGGGCAAAACCTACGGCGTTCTTTCAAAATTCAGTTTAAGTTACGATATGGCGTTTGTTTCGCTGTTAGAAACCGCTTTGAGTGACGAGTTTTATGGATACGAGCGAAAAAGATGCCGTGCAAACCCATTAAAGAAATGCACTTACTGTAAAAATGACGAAAAATTTCACTCTTTATCAGCCGCGGCAGGCGTAGCATTGACCGATATTAAGGTTTTAGATAACATTGCCGACAGCGGTTTTGTGAAGTCATTATTTTACCGCTTTTTAAGGTTGTTCACAAAGCAATGGGCTAAAAAAGCCTACCGCAAATACCCCGAACTTGAAAAAATCACATTGGAATACTTTAAATCACAACAGATTGCCGAGAGCGACCCCGACTGCTCATTAGATAAGGCTGCCGAGCCGACGGCAAAAGCAGTCAGCAGTATACTGTCACTGATTGAGTGCGAGGGAAAATATAAATTTATACTCGAAAGAATGGGTTACTGTTTAGGAAAATGGGTGTATCTTTGCGACGTGGCTGATGACCTCATAAAAGACATTAAAAAGCACCGCTTCAACCCCTTGATAAAAGAGTTGCCAACCGACACGGACCCAAAGATGTTTGCCGAACAACGCCTTGTGCCCATACTTAACACGTGTTTTGTTGAATGTTCGACCTACTCGGAGTTATTAGAAATTAAAAAATACAAACCGATACTCGACAACATATTATATGAAGGGCTTAAAAATGCCCAACTGAAAATTTTTGATAAGGAGACCGAAAAATGAGAGACCCTTATGATGTTTTAGGCGTCGGACGTGACGCTACCGAAGACCAAATCAAAACCGCCTACCGCGAGAAAGCAAGAAAGTTCCACCCCGATAATTTTAATGATAACCCTGCCGCCGCTGAAATGGCTACCGAAAAAATGCAGGAAATTAACCAAGCCTATGACGAAATTATCAAACGCCGTAAGAACAAGACCTCTAACGGTTCAGGTTACAATAATAACTGGGGTGCCGGCAACGAAAATGCAAATTCCAATTTCAACGATGTAAGAAGACTCATTTCTTCGGGACGTTTTGAAGAAGCACAGGAAATTTTGGACGGTGTACCGCCCGAAAGCCGCGATGCCGAATGGTACTTCCTTAACGGCATTGTGCTTTACCGTCGCGGTTGGTTTGATGCCGCATTTACAAGTATGAACAACGCCGTGCGTATGGACCCTGCGAATGCCGAGTACCGCGCCGCATTAAACCGTATGCAACAAAGCCGTCACGGATATAACCCTTATGGCGGTGGCGGATATCAGACCACAGGCGCCGCTTGTACCCCTTGTGATTGTTGTATGGGACTAATGTGCGCAGACGCGTGCTGTAATTGTTTCTGATATGAAAAATACTGTAAAAATTACTGTTTGCGGTGTGATTTCAGCGTTAGCGGTTGTGCTGATGTTGGGTACAAACATACCCATAATGCTTTACACCGTACCTGCTTTGACGGGAATACTATTTTTAATCCCTGCAGTAGAATTAAGCCCAAAATGGAGTTTTCTTTGTTTTTTGATAACGGCGGTACTGTCGATAATACTTCCCACCGAGCGTGAAGCATTAATTATGTTTATAGGACTTTTGGGGTATTATCCAACGATAAAACTCTTGATTGAACGCTTAAAATCGCGAATTTTAGGGATAATAATAAAATTCATTACTTTCAATGTTTCTGTGACTGGTTGCTTTTTTGTGACTTCTGAACTTTTAGGAATTAACATATTTAAAAGCGAAAAATTCCCAGTGACCTTTATGGTTGTGGCGGTGTATCTTGCCGGCAACATAGCATTCGCGGTTTTTGATTTTGCATTAACCAGAATTTTAAACTTATATTTTATAAAATTCCGCAAAAACATTCGCAAAGCATTGAGAATAAACTCGAAAATATAACATAAAAATAACAGTTCGGCACGGTGAAACCAATGCTTCAACCACGCCGAACTGTTGTATTTTTTCACTTGACAATTAATGATAACAAAGGTATAATGACTCTTGCGGATTAAGTGAAAATAACCGCAAACGCTGAAAACTTAATACGCGGATATGGCGGAATTGGCAGACGCGCTAGATTCAGGTACTATTGCGTGAATCAAGTCTTATGCTTTCTACCAGATAAGCCACAAACCCTCTAAAATCAAGGCTTTTAGAGATTTTAAACTTGATTTTATAAACTTTAAAAATCTCTAATTTTGGTCGATGTCTTCCAAATGTCTACCAAAACACCAAAACTTAATAAATACATGCGGATATGGCGGAATTGGCAGACGCGCTAGATTCAGGTTCTAGTCGGGGCAACTCGGTGCAGGTTCAAGTCCTGTTATCCGCACCATCGTCCAAACCTAGTAATAATGCGGGTTTGGACGATTTTTTATGTTGTAAATTTGCTCTAATTTTAGTCTCAAATTGCCTCTTTTTTCGTGGTAGACATTGGTAGACATCTTTAATTTATGTATGGGACGGCTATTCGCCGTCCTTCTTTTCTCTCTTAATGTTCAAAGTCTCGGAAATCTTTCCGGCAGACTTTAACTTTGCACCGTACTCTAAATGACTATAAATATTAGCTGTTGTTGAGTAATCCGAATGGCCTAACCAATCCTGTATCTCTTTTAAGGATACTCCGTTAGCAAGTAAAAGTGATGCACAGGAATGCCTTAAATCGTGATACCGAATTTTCTTTAGATTGTTCTTTTTAATGATAATTTCAAAATGCTGTGTGAGGTAGTCTGGTTTGAGTAAAACTCCCAAACTGTCTACACAAACATAATCAAGATAATCTTTACAGTAGGAACCTTTTGCTTTCTTGCGATGAGTTTCCTGCTTTTTCTTTGTCTCAAGCAATAGTTCTTCTATTTCAGGTATTAGAGGTAGTGTGCGAATACTTGCTTTATTTTTCGTTGTATCCTTTTGCACCACGATTTGCTGACCGTCTAGCACGGTCTTACAAACGGTATGGCGGATACAAAGAGTTTTCTCCTTAAAGTCTATTGCACTCCACTTTAATCCTAAAACTTCGCTACGGCGCAATCCGTAATAGGCTGTTAGAATAATTGCAACCTCTGCAGGATCGCCTTTAATAACTTCAAACAGTTGGTTTAATTCATCTTGATTATAATGCTCGGCTATATATTTTTGTCTTTTCGGAGTCTCAATTCTTGCCGCAGGGTTCGATGGTATGTAGTCCATCTTTACTGCATAGTCAAGAGCCTTGCGGATAATGGCATGATGTTTAACTACCGAATTCCACTTAGTACCCTTTGTGAGCATTGTGTTGTAATACTCTTGAATGTCCTTAGTAGTTATCTTTTGCAGGGTCATCTTCTTTTCATCAAAATACGGATTAATTCGCTGTTCTATAAAATATTGATAACCGCCGTATGTAGTGATAAGTAGGGTGCTTTTAACCATTGCAAGCCAATTAGATAAAAACTTCGAGAATAGAATATCTTCATTAGATTTATCTGACTGCTTTTGTTTAAGCTCTAATTCAAATGCTTCCATTCTTTCTTTTAAAATTGCTTCAGCTTTGCGAATGTTACCCTTTGCTGTCAATCCGGTAGACTGCCATTTTTTCTTTCGCACTCCGTTTTCATCTTTATAAGAGATTACGGTGTGCAAATAACCGCGTTTTTCTTGTACGTTGCCTTTTAACATACTTCCTTCTTTCTACATACCTTAATTTCGAATTCTCTCCTTCATCCACCTTTGCAGAAATATTTACAAAGGCATATAAGATATGTATGCCGCACAGACAAAGGCCGCCTGTACGGTGCTTGTTTATGCTTTTATAACGTACTTAATAATAGAACGCTTAGTAATCAAATAACGGGAAGTGTCCGGTGTATCATTCAATAATTCTAAACGACCGCTTCTTATAAGTTCATAAATCTTTTTTCTTCCCATATGTAGCATATCACAAGCTTCTTTTACCGTCACGATATCTTTAAACTCGGTAAACATAACAGTATAATACTTATCAACTAGGTCAAAATCATTCAATAAGCAAACCTCCTTTTATTTAAAGTTTTGTATATGCGGTGTGCTTTAATTTGGTACACCGCATATACTATTTGTTGCACTACTTGTGCTTCTTCTCGGCAGTGTAAATTTTGGTTACACTTACACGATGGTGACCAAGGCTCTCACTTAGATTACGGTCAACATCCTTTACACCGCTATCAATCAAGCGCTGTTTACGCTCCTGAGCATAGGTGTATCTAAGACCATGCCAGGTTAGCGTTTCCATTCTCGGCTTTTCATTTTCGCCAACAAATTTAGTGCGGTTACGATAGGTAAATTTTTTCCTATTATTGATTACCCAATTTTTTAGTGATTTGATTTCCTTGTCGATACCACGATATTTGTTTTCGGAAATTAAGCAGTCACCGGGTTGCAGATTATTCATTCTCGCATACTTGTATAAGTCGGATAAAAGTTTCTTCTGCTGCGGGGTTTCTACCGGAATGGAGCGCACATAGCCTCCCTTACCTTTCACGCATAACTCGCCGCGTGTAATTGCGCGAGTTACATCCTCAACACGCAACTTTGCGATTTCGTGAATACGAAGTCCAAAGCGCCAACCGATACGAATACCAAATACTACATCAGTTCTACCCATTGCATCAGCAACTGCAATAGCTTTATTAATTTCTGCCACCAACCACGCTCTGTTTACCACGCCGATCTCGCGAGGTAAAAGATTTAACGACCTATTTTCGGGCAATTTGTTTTTTCCACCACAAATCTTGTAGAAAAAACGAATACCGCATAGTTCCGTTCTGATGGTTGCAGGTGAAGCACCTTTGGCCTTCAGGCGATCAACATAAGAATAGACATGTTTTGCTGATATGTTCTGAACCTTCTGACAGTGGAACTCTTTTTCGCAGAATAAGCAAAATCTGTCAAAAGCGTTCCAGTATCTGATTCTCGTTCCAAAGCTGCCGACATTAGTTTTAATAGCCGCGGCATTAGCTATTCTGGATTTCCCTAAGAAATCCGACATAGACATCACTCCCGTTTATATTTACCACGAACCCAGAAATACAATTTACTAATTAGCGGATCGTAAATCTTTTTTCGTTGCCCGTGTAATAAACTGCTCGAATGGAATTTTTTCATCTGAGCCGCTAACCATCAGCTTCAAAAATTCACAAATGTTCAGTTTATGTAATGAGCAGATAAATAAAGGAGTTATATATCAAAATCAAAAGCATTTGCCCTTGATTCGATAACAAAATATAATTGATCTTTTTGGGGAGTTTCAAGAAAACAATATTTTAGTTAATAAACCCTCCCAAATTTTATTAACAAAAATTATTCTCTGTACGAAAATTTTGCCGCCCGTCATTTCGAAATGAGAATCATATATCATTTCAAAAC
>JAZRSW010000074.1:0-8246 GCA_045651745.1 Acutalibacteraceae bacterium | reverse complement strand
GTGATAAGATGAGTAAATCAAAGGGTAATGTTGTTGACCCTAATGATGTCGTTGATGCTTTCGGTGCTGATGTACTTCGTGTTTACATTCTCTTTATGGGCGACTACGGTATGGCAGCACCTTGGAGTGACAGTAGTGTTAAGGGTTGTAAGCGTTTCTTGGAGAGAGTTGCCGATTTAGGCGAACTCGCAAAGGGTGAGGGCGTTACACCGAAACTCGAAACCTTGTTCCATAAGACCTTAAAGAAGGTTACTTTGGATATTGAGGATATGAAGTTTAACACCGCAATCGCTGCGATGATGACACTTATCAATGAGGTTATTGACCACGGCAGTTTAACTAAAGATGAATTAAAGATGTTCTTACAAATGCTTTGCCCGTTTGCACCTCACTTGTGCGAAGAAATGTGGGAAGCATTAGGTGAAAAGGAACTTTGTTCATTGTCTGAATGGCCCCAATATGATGAGGCTAAAACTGTTGATTCTACCGTTGAAATTGTTGTTCAGGTTAACGGTAAATTGAAATCAAGATTAAATGTCAATGCTGATATTTCTTCGGCGGATGCTATTGCTGCTGCAAAGGCCGATGAAAAAATAGCAGCTGAGATAAACGGCAGACAGGTTATCAAGGAAATTTATGTTCCTAAAAAGCTTGTTAATATTGTTGTGAAATAAACACAATATGTTGAAAATCTCGTAAAAATGGTCTTGACATATAGTTTCAATTAGTGTATAATTATCAAAAATATGTAAGTATACCCCTGCTACATTGCGGAGGGAGGGAATATAATGAGTCAGGTTCGTGTAAAAGAAAATGAATCGCTTGAAAACGCACTCAGACGCTTCAAGAGACAAACCCAGAAGGACGGAGTCATTCAGGAAGTCCGTAAGAGAGAGCATTATGAGAAGCCTTCTGTAAAGCGTAAGAAGAAATCGGAAGCTGCCCGTAAGCGCAAGTTCCGCTAAATCTCACAAAATGAAAAGCAATCGGAAGGTTAATTCCGATTGCTTTTTGTATTTGAAAGGAAGAACTATGGCAATTTTTAAGTCTTTCGGTATTTTCAAAAGAATTACCGATATTGATATAGATTATTTAAAAGAGAATAATATTAATACTTTGCTTTTAGATGTTGATAATACCTTGTCAACCCACCACGGCACTGTTTTGGTTCGAGGATTACGTAAATGGCTTGATACAATGATTGAAAATGATATTTCTTTAATTATTGTGTCAAACTCTAAACGTTGGAGAATTGAGCCATTTGCAAAACGCTTAGGTTTGCCGTTTGTAAGCTTGGCGTGTAAACCGTTGCCGTTTGGGTATAGTAAAGCACGTAAGATGATGAACGCTGAAAAGGGTAAAATCGCAATTGTCGGTGACCAGATTTTTACCGATGTTTTAGGTGCGAATTTGTACGGTATCAAATCGCTGTTAGTTCGCCCCGTTAAGTTAGAAGACGGTTGGAGTTTTAAAGTCAGACGTTATTTTGAACGTAAAATATTAAAAGATAAGTTTTAAGAGGTGAAAAATATGCCTGCAATGTTCGGACCTGCCGGTTGCGGTAATTCTTTTTACGAGAAAAAGTATAAGGGCTCATTAGACGTTCCGCAATATATCAGCGAATTCGGTCTTGATGCTTTTGAGTATCAGTGTGGCAGAGGTGTGAATGTGGGTGAGGAAAAGGCGCGAGAATTCGGTCGCCTTTCAGCTGAAAAAAATATTAAAATTTCACTTCACGCGCCGTATTATATTTCTATGTCAAGTGTTGAGGAAGAAAAGCGTCTTAATTCGGTAAATTATATCCTGCAAAGCGCTAAAGCGGTTGATTTTATGGGTGGAAACCGTATTGTAGTGCATACCGGTTCATGCGGTAAGTTGGACAGACTTGAGGCTTTGGAACTGGCTAAAGAAACAATGATTTGGTCGTTAAAAGCACTTGACGAACAAGGCTTGGGGCATATTCACATCTGTCCCGAGACAATGGGCAAAATCAATCAGTTGGGTACTTTGGAAGAGGTAATCGCACTTTGTGAACTTGACGAAAGACTAATTCCTTGTATTGATTTCGGTCATTTGAACGCAAGAACATTGGGTGAAGTAAATTCAAAAGAAGCATTTTTATTTGTTATTAATGAAATCGGTAACCGCTTGGGTGAATACCGTAAAAAGCATTTTCATTCTCATTTTTCTAAAATTGAGTATACTAAAGGTGGAGAGAAGAAGCACCTGACCTTTGAGGATAATTTGTTCGGCCCTGAGCCGTTGCCCTTAATGGAATTGCTTTGTGAACTCAATTTAGAGCCTACGATTATTTGCGAGTCGGACGGTACACAGTCCGAGGACGCACTTTATATGAAAAATCTTTACCGTGAAAGGATGTCTTTATAATGGCTGTTAAAAAAGTTTTAGTTATTAACGGACCTAACCTTAATATGTTGTCCGTTCGTGAGCCTGGAATTTACGGCAATCAGACTTTGGATGAAATCAACAACAATATTTCAACTTATGCAAAAGGTTTGGATATCGCTTGCGATTTCTTCCAGTCAAACTGCGAGGGCGAAATTATCAACGCCATTCACTCGGTTTTAAAGGACTATGATGGTTGTATTATCAATGCCGGCGCATATACTCATTACAGCTACGCTATTTATGACGCTATCAAAGCTGTAGGCAAGCCGTTTGTTGAAGTACATCTTTCTAATGTTCACGCTCGTGAGGAATTCCGTCATACTTCGGTAATCGCTCCTGCTTGTGTTGGCAGTATTGCCGGTTTCGGCAAAAACAGTTATTTCTTGGCAGTTAACGCTATGAAGGATTTTCTTAAATGATAAGAATAGCAAAAACTTTGCCTGAAAATACGGCCGCTTTGGTATATACACCTATAAATCGTCGTTATTTAACGGGGTTTGAGTCGTCGTTAGGCTTTCTTTTGATTTCAAGTGATGACTGTTGTTTGTTTGTGGATGGACGTTATATTTTAGCGGCAAAATGGGCGGTAAAAAACTGCAGAGTAGAACTGTTTACAAAAATTTCTGATAGCTTAAATGAGTTTGTTAATAAAAATAATATAAAGACTCTTTTTTGCGAGGATACTATAACCGTTGCTGAACTTAAACGCTTTAAAGAAATGTTACCTTGTGTCGAAGTTACCGCAGACTGTGATTTGCGAAAGAATATTGAAGAGTTTAGGGTAACTAAAAGCGAATATGAGGTTGAGTGTATTATAAAAGCACAACGAATAGCCGAAAAGGCTTTTCAGGAAACGCTAAACTTTATAAAAGTTGGTGTGACCGAGCGTGAAATCGCAGCCCAATTAGAGTACAGAATGAAATGTTACGGTTCTGAAATGCCTTCGTTTGACACTATTGTTGTGTCAGGTGTAAAGTCAGCAATGCCTCACGGTGTGCCTGATGGGAAACTGATTGAAGCAGGAAATTTTATTACTTTTGATTTTGGCGCTGTTGTCAACGGCTATCACAGTGATATGACAAGAACGATTGCAGTTGGCTTTGCTACCGATAAGATGCAAAGCGTTTATGATATTGTTTTAAATGCTCAACTTTTTGTAGAAAAAACCGTTAAAGCAGAAGTAAAATGCGCTGATGTAGATAAGACTGCAAGGGAAGTTATTTCAAATGCAGGATACGGTAAATATTTTACTCATTCGTTAGGTCACGGTATCGGTTTGGAAGTTCACGAAGCGCCAACAGTTTCACAATTGTCTGAAAGTGTACTGCAGGTAGGCAATGTTATTTCCGATGAGCCGGGAATTTATATTGACGGTGAATTCGGCGTTAGAATTGAAGATATGTTACTTGTGACCGAAAATGGTTCAAAAAATCTTACAAATTGTGAAAAATCTTTGATTATTCTTTAAAATAAACAAAATAAGGCTTGAAATTATAACCAAAATAAGATAATATAATAAATGTAATTTATAATATTATTTAAAATGATATTTGGAGGTAAAAAAACATGGTAACTGCCGGCGATTTTAGAAACGGTGTAACCTTTGAAATGGATGGAAAGGTATACCAGATTATCGAATTCCAGCACGTAAAACCCGGTAAAGGCGCTGCCTTTGTCAGAACAAAAATCAGAAACGTAATCGAAGGTTCGGTTGTTGAAAGAACTTTCAACCCTACTGAAAAGTTCCCGACTGCTTTCGTTGAGAGAAAGGATATGGAATATTCTTATACCGACGGTGACCTTTTCTACTTTATGGATACCGAAACTTATGAGCAGGTTCCCGTAAGTGCTAATGAACTTGATGATAACTTTAAGTTCGTTAAGGAAAACATGGTATGTAAGGTTCTTTCTTACAAAGGTAAAGTATTCGGTGTTGAGCCTCCGACATTTGTTGAGCTTCAGGTTACTCAGACCGACCCCGGTTTTGCAGGTAACACTGCAACCAACGCAACCAAGCCTGCTACCTTGGAGACCGGTTGTGAAATCCGCGTACCTTTGTTCATTAACGAAGGCGAAATGATTCGTATTGACACCAGAACCGGTGAATATATGGAGCGTGCATAAGACTAATTAGGTCTTAATAATATGCTATAATCCCAAAAGGGAAAAGGAGAAAACTATGACAGTTTCCGAAAAAGTTGCTTATATCAAAGGCCTTGCTGAAAATGCGGGTTTTACCGATGATGCAAAAGATAAGGTTTTAAAGGCTATTATCGATGTTTTAGAGGATATTGCCGATTCTATCGGTGAAATCAACGAGCAGTTAGATGCAGTTGATGAGGACCTCGCAGCATTGGAAGAAGATTTCTATGATGATGAGGATTACGATGACGATTATGACGATGATGATGACGACTTCTGCTATGAAGTTGAGTGTCCCAAATGTCACGACGTTATCTACCTCGACGACGAGATGATTGACGAGGGCGGCATTAATTGTCCGAACTGTGGTCAGGAACTTGAGTTTGATTTTAGCTGTGACGAGTGTGACGGTTGCTCAGGTTGTGACGACGAAGATTAATCATATAAATTAAGGCACCCCGTCGGGTGCCTTTTTTGAATTTACTAAAGATGGTGATGAGATGGCTGTTTGTGAAACAATGCTTCAATATACAACTACTACTGTAAGTGAAAATGCCAAGACTTCTGCTATTGTAGTTTGTGGCGGAAGTTCTTCTAGAATGAAAGGCATTGACAAAATGTTTGCAGATGTCAAGGGAGTTCCTATAAGTATCAGGTCAATTTTAGCTTTTCAAAATTGTGCTGAAATTAACGACATTGTTGTTGTTACAAAAGAAGAAAATATATTGAATATGCAACAGCTTTGTGGTGAATTTAATCTTACCAAAGTCACCGATATTGTTGCAGGTGGCAGTTGCCGTCAGGAGTCGGTTTATAACGGTTTAAAACAGCTGACTGACGATACTGATATTGTGCTCGTTCATGACGGTGCAAGACCTTTTGTAAAGGACGATTGTATTAAAAGAGTAATTGACGGTGTCAAGCTCAATTCTGCCGTAACCTGTGCCGTCAGTCCAAAAGACACCATAAAGATTATAAAATCTGACGGTTTGGTAGTTTCAACACCTGACCGTAGTACACTTTCAGCAGTTCAGACTCCACAAGGTTTTAAATTGAGCCTTTACCGTTCTGCAGTCGAAAAATTTACTGATAAACTTGAAGAATTCACAGACGATTGTTCGATAGTTGAGGCTTTCGGGTTTCCTGTTTATGTTGTTGAGGGCGACTATAAAAACATTAAAATTACGACAAGTGAAGATTTAAAAGTTGCTGAAATTTTTGCGGAGGAAATTTAGATGGATATTAGAATTGGTCACGGATACGATGTCCATAAATTAATTGAGGATAGAAAACTCATTTTAGGTGGGGTAGAGATACCTTTCGAAAAAGGTTTGCTCGGTCATTCGGACGCTGACGTCTTGCTTCACGCAATCAGTGATGCTTTATTAGGCGCTGCAGGGTTAGGCGATATAGGTCGTCATT
Organism: Acutalibacteraceae bacterium; assembly: GCA_045651745.1. GTDB lineage: Bacteria > Bacillota > Clostridia > Oscillospirales > Acutalibacteraceae > UMGS172. Next base: position 2,273 of record JAZRSW010000074.1, on the reverse strand, counting down.
TTCCTGATACTTCGGGTGAGTTTAAGGATATTGACAGCCGAATTTTGCTTCGCCGTGTTGTTAAACTCCTGAAAAATGAGGGCTATTCAATTTCTAATGTTGATGCAACTGTAATTATGCAAAAACCGAAATTGGCTTCATTTATTCAGAAAATGGTTGAGAACATTGCTGACGATTGCGGTGTGATGACTGATAGAATAAACGTCAAAGCCACCACAGAAGAATATCTTGGCTTTACGGGTGAAGGTCTGGGAGTATCTGCTCATGCTGTCGCTATTATATTGAAATAAATTTATAAATTAAAACATATAATCCATTGGTGATTATATGTTTTTGATTGGATTTAGATTATCAAAAAAGAATACTTTGATTTTAGCGGTTATTTTGATTGTTGTTTTTTTACTTTCATTATATCTCGGATATATTCAAGAATATAAACCTACTGAAAATCTTTATGTGTGTAACAATACCGATGGTGTTGCTACATATCTAAAATCATTTGATATCGATTTTGGTGAGTTTCAAATTGATGAAATAACTGTACCGTATGAGTTTGGCGAAGTTTATTCATCATATAACTCTATTCAAAAAGAACAAGGTTTTGATTTAAGTGAATATAAAGGAAAAACCTTAATGAGATATACTGCGAAAGTGAGAAATTTCCCCGATTCAAATGATGATGTTTATGTGGAAGTGTTAGTATTTAATAAAATGATAGTTGGTGCTGATATTTATTCGGTATCATCAAACGGATTTATTATTGCTTTAAAATGAGGTGAACTGTTGGAACGTCTTGATAAAATTATAGCCGGTGCAACCGGTGAATCCCGCAAAACCGTGCGCGGTATGATTTTACGCGGCAGGGTAACGGTCAATGGAAAAGTGTCAGGCGATATAGGCCTTAAAGTTGATGTAAATGAGGATTGCATTTTGCTTGACGGACAAACTATTAGTTACAAAAAGAACGTTTATATTATGATAAATAAACCCGAGGGCATTTTGTCGGCGTCAGATGATAAATCTTGTGCAACTGTTGTTGATTTGGTGAGAGAGAATTTTCCAAGAGAAGGACTTTTTCCTGTCGGCAGACTTGATAAAAATACAACGGGGTTACTAATTGTTACTGACGACGGCGATTTTGGTCATAAAGTGATTTCGCCTAAAAGCAATATTGAAAAAGAATATATCGTTGGTTTGGATAAGCCGATTTCAGATACTGATATTGAAAAATTGCAAAATGGAGTAACATTGGTTGACGGTACAGTTTGCCGTCCTGCAAAAGTCACTGTATTAGAAAACAGGGAAACGATTTCAATGGTAATTACCGAGGGAAAATACCACGAAATCAAGCGTATGCTCGGAACTGTTGATATCGGTGTTAACACATTAAAAAGAGTTAGAATTGGACAACTTAGATTAGATGACAACTTGCACAAAGGCGAATATAGGGAATTAACGTCCGATGAATTGGCTCTTGTGTGTAAATGACTAAAATTTTCAACAATTTATATGATAAATTATGTATTTTTTTACAATTGGTTCATATAATTTGACATTTCATATAAAATATAAGGCTTAACTTTGGAAGATTAGGGTATTGAAATTTTAATTTTAATCTGTTATAATCATTAGGAAAATTAAACAAACTTCTCTAGGAGGAAATATAATGGCAAGTCTTTCATTGCGTAACATTTGCAAAAAGTATCCCGGCGGCGTTCTCGCTGTTCAGGACTTTAACCTTGAAATCAAGGACAAAGAGTTTATCATTCTCGTTGGTCCCTCAGGTTGCGGTAAATCTACCACACTTCGTATGGTAGCCGGTCTTGAAGAAATCAGCGGCGGTGAGCTCTACATAGGCGACCGTCTTGTTAACGACGTCGCACCTAAGGACAGAGATATTGCGATGGTTTTCCAGAACTACGCTCTCTATCCTCATATGACTGTTTATGATAATATGGCTTTCGGTCTTAAACTCCGCAAAACTCCGAAGGAGGAAATTAAGCGTAGAGTTGAAGAGGCTGCTCGTATTCTTGATATTGAGCATCTTTTACAGCGTAAGCCGGCTGCTTTGTCTGGTGGTCAGCGTCAGCGTGTTGCTTTGGGACGTGCTATTGTTCGTGAGCCTAAGGTTTTCTTGCTTGACGAACCGCTTTCCAACTTGGTTGCTAAACTTCGTGCACAGATGCGTACCGAGATTTCTAAACTTCACTTAAGACTTGGTACTACATTCATCTACGTTACTCACGACCAGACCGAAGCTATGACCATGGGTA
>JAZRSW010000073.1:0-2893 GCA_045651745.1 Acutalibacteraceae bacterium | reverse complement strand
GTTCGTGTTCAACTTCAAATCCCATTGACTTTGCAAGAAGCACAGCAAATACTATAACCGTTCTTGTATTGCCCTCACGGAACGGATGTGTTTGCCAAATACTTGCAATAATACGTACAAGCTTAAAAACTATATCTTTATCATTATCACCGGTTCTTTTGAGCTTGGTGATTTCTTTCATTGTATCATTAAGTTGCTTTTTAATCTGTTTAAGATAAGCATAACGTACTGTATCACCGCCAAGAACGTCTTCGTATTTCACCATTTGAATGGTACGGAATTCTCCCGCCCAATCAAATATCTGACCGAATATATTGCGGTGAATATCCTGCAGTGTTTCGGTGTTGAACTTATCATATTTATAATCATAAATCGCCGCCATAGCAAGACCGGTAATATCGGCCTCTGCCTTGCGTAGCAATTCTGAATCTTTTATATCTGCTAAATTTTTAAGCACGTTAACATCATCATATAAATAAGGGTCACGCATTTGTTATACCTCCGTTACAAAACCGTATCTTCTTAGCGTTTGCTCAAACACCGATAAGAATGTTATATTGCCTTTTTTCCAATTAGCAAGATCGGTTTTAACCTTATCACTTACGGGAACACCCTCAATTGAAGTCATAGCATCTGAAAAGGAAATTCGTTTTTCTTTTTCGTCAGCGGAAATGCTATCCATACCGCTTGTGAGCTTTAACATTTTTAATTTACGAAGTAATGCTTTATCTAACAACTCTGCGGCGGTTTCGATATCCGCAAGTCTAATTAAAATCTCAGGCAACGCTGCCTCGTATTCTTTTCTTAAAGAAAGTTGTTTTGTTATTTCTTCGACTTCTTCTGCCTTAATGTATTTGCTCTCCACAGTATCGCCGTTACGGGTTTGCAAATATAAATACTGCTTGCCGCCAATCGTCTTTTTAGAAATATATCCCTTTGGCAAAACACTAAGATTTTGCTCGATTTCAAGTTTTGCTGCAAGTAATTCTTTGTATTCAAAAATAATATCAGTCATAATACTACCTCCTGACTACTAATAGTATATCACAAATTAACCTACAAATCAACAAAAATTCGAAAATTTGTAGGTTAATTTCAACTATGCCGTAATCAAGATGGCAATTATTCAATTTGATTTTCTTTCAAGACCGCCGTCACTTGCAACAAACAAGGTAATACCTAAACATATTAGAAAAGCACCTGTTGATGTTGAGACCTTATACAAAAGTGCAAGATAGCCTGTCCGAATAGTAATTAAAATTAAAATCAGCATGACAACAAACTTAAACAGCTTCATTTTAAATCCTCCTTTTATGTACTTAAAAAGCCTTATTTCAAGCGGTTTTGTCAGCTGCTCCGCCGTAGTCATTCCACTTTGTTTGTAGTGCTTCACCGAAACGTTGATAATGCACAACCTCACGCTGACGTAAGAAACGGATTACGTCTCTGACATCCGGGTCATCTGCACAGTAGCGTAAAATATTATCATAGGTTGTTCTGGCTTTTTGCTCGGCAGCCATTGACTCATGAATATCTGTAATCGGGTCACCCTTTGATGCAAAGCTGATTGCATTGTAAGGGTATCCTCCTGCAGACTGCGGGAAAATTCCGTTTGTATGGTCTACAAAGTAGGCATCAAAACCGGCTTTTTTGATATCTTCTTCCGAAAGATTGCGTGTTAACTGGTAAACGATAGTACCTACCATTTCCAAGTGTGCCAATTCTTCTGTACCAACGTCGGTCAAAAGACCTTTTAGTTCTGCTAACGGCATTGCGTAACGTTGGCTTAAATAACGAAGACTTGCACCGATTTCACCGTCCGGTCCACCGTACTGCGACATAATTAAAGCGGCTAATTTAGGGTTGGTTTGCTTAATTTTTATAGGATACTGCAACTTTTTCTGATATTGCCACATTTAGTTTGCCTCCTTTTCCCACGGCCACGGATTTTTAACCCAATCAAATCCGTTCGAGCCAAAATCACCTGATGCCGAAAGCGGTCCATACTCTTTTTCATACTGTTTTAAGAATTCCTTGTATCTCAAACGGTATCCCTCAAATTTTTTTAATGCTTCCGTGTCATAAGGGTGAGTATCAAGATAAAGCACCATTTCGTGCATTGCAAATTGTGCGGCACGAACACAGTTAAGCAACTGTTGTTTATCCATATCCATTAGTGCTTACCTCCTGTAAATTTACCGCGGAACGGCTTGTCAAGTTCAGGGAACAACGTTCCTCTGTCAAGTGCATCATTTTCCGAATAAACCTCACCTAACTGTTGCATTGGAACGTAAGCCATTGTTAAAGGCAACTTATCCAACGGTACATTAGAGAATTTTGATTCATTTTGTGGTTTCTCGGGCGGATAAAACCCGATAAATTTTAAATCTGTCATTGTAAACTCCTTTTCAACTTTAATGTTGAACGTATTTTGAGAGATTTTGTCCCTCATAACATACTATGAAGATTTAAAAATATCAGTTCTAAAAAAATTCTTAAAATTTGTAAAATAACACTTGAAATTTCTAATGTAGTGTGGTAATATAGTTGCGTTGTCCGGGTGTAGCCCAGTTTGGTAGAGCGCTTGAATGGGGTTCAAGAGGCCGCAGGTTCGACTCCTGTCACTCGGACCAATTAAAAGTCTTGTAAACGTAAAGTTTGCAAGGCTTTTTTCTTTTGTAATTCCGTTCTGAGCCTGTTCTCAAGTCAACTAAACGGTCAACAGTTCTCTTTGTTTGCGAGAATTAGGTTTATTTATTTATTTATAGAAACTGCTTTCATTAAAATTAGCTCAGTTAATATTTAAATTTTGTGAATATACAACTTGTTTTTGATTTGATAATATTAATTTTAGTAAGAAATCCCTTATAGGAAAACTTCTTTTTTCTTCTTC
>JAZRSW010000072.1:0-10818 GCA_045651745.1 Acutalibacteraceae bacterium | reverse complement strand
TTGTTTTCTCTGCTGACGATGCAGAGGCTTGGAACAACGCCGGCAAGAAGGTTGTTCTTGTACGTCTTGAGACTTCTCCGGAAGATATCACCGGTATGAAGGCTTCTCAGGGTATCCTCACTGTTCGTGGCGGTATGACCTCTCACGCAGCTGTTGTTGCTCGTGGTATGGGTAAATGCTGCGTTTCAGGTTGTGGCGAAATCGCAATGGATGAGGACAATAAGCAGTTTACTCTCGCAGGCAAAACCTACGTTGAGGGTGACTATATTTCTATCGATGGTTCTACCGGTAACATCTATGACGGTATTATCCCGACTGTTGACGCTGAAATTTCCGGCAACTTCGGTACTATCATGGGATGGGCAGACGAGTTCAGAACCTTGAAGGTTCGTACCAATGCTGATACTCCGGCTGACGCTAAAAAGGCTCGCGAGCTTGGTGCAGAGGGTATCGGTCTTTGCCGTACTGAGCATATGTTCTTCGAGGCTGACAGAATTGCGGCTTTCCGTGAGATGATTTGCTCTGACACTGCTGGAGAAAGAGAAGTAGCTTTAAATAAGATTCTTCCTTACCAGCAGGGCGACTTCGAGAAGCTTTATGAAGCTCTCGAGGGCACTCCTGTATGTATCCGTTTCCTCGACCCGCCGCTTCATGAGTTCGTTCCTACTACTGAGGAGGACATTAAGCTTTTGGCTGACGCTCAGGGCAAGACCGTTGAGGATATTAAGACTCTTATCGCAGGTTTACACGAGTTCAACCCGATGATGGGTCACCGTGGATGCCGTCTTGCAGTTACCTATCCGGAAATTGCAAAGATGCAGACTACTGCTGTTATCCGTGCAGCTATCAACACTCAGAAAGCACATCCCGATTGGAATGTAAGACCTGAGATTATGATTCCGTTGGTAGGCGACGTTAAGGAATTGAAGTATGTTAAGGCTGTTGTTGTTGCTACTGCTGATGCTGAAATCGCAGCTGCAGGCGCAAACCTCGAGTACGAAGTAGGTACCATGATTGAGATTCCTCGTGCTTGCTTGACCGCAGACGAAATCGCAGCAAATGCTGACTTCTTCTGCTTCGGTACTAACGACTTGACTCAGATGACTTACGGCTTCAGCCGTGATGACGCTGGTAAGTTCCTCAATGCATACTATGATGCAAAGATTTTCGAGAACGACCCGTTTGCACGTCTTGACCAGTCCGGTGTTGGTAAGCTTATGAATATGGCAATCACTCTTGGTAAGCCGGTTAATCCGAAGCTCCACGTAGGTATCTGCGGCGAGCACGGTGGCGACCCGACATCTGTTGAGTTCTGCCATACTCTCGGCCTTGACTACGTATCTTGCTCACCGTTCCGTGTGCCCATCGCAAGATTGGCCGCCGCACAGGCTGCAATTAAATCTAAGTAATTGGGTTTATAGAATGTTTTTGGGTGATGCTCATTAGCATCTGATTTGTAAAAATCAATATTATTTTAAAGACCTTGAAGGAGAAATCCTTTGAGGTCTTTTATTTTTAATATACGCGTATAATGTCAAAATTTGTTGATATTTTGAAGTTGCCTTTTTATTGCAGAAAAATCGACGTAAACAATTAAAATATTAGTAAAAAATGTTATGAAAACTTTGGTAATTAGCTGTTAAAATTATTGACTTACGGTGTGTTCTATGCTATGATATTGTAGTAATATTATTGTTAGTATGCCCTTTTATACCCAAAAGAAAAACAGGGTATGAGGTAGTGATGGTTTTTGTTCGAGTTTATCCCTCAAAATTATACTTTTTTCGTATGTTAAAAGATTGGTTTTTGCAACAAAATCATCAAGGTATTCAGCATTATACAGCAATTGTCTTTTAGGAGGAGATATTGTAATGAAAAAATTAGGCTTTCTAAAACGCACTCAGGCCGTGGTATTAGTGTTGGCGATAATGGTGTCAATGATGGTTCCGGTTATGAGTGTAAATGCAGTAACCGAGCCGAACGCAACGGAAGGTATGAGCGACGGAAAGATTGTGGCTCAAAACTATGAACTTTCCAATGCAGAAAAGGAACTTTTGGCTTCCGGACTTTTAGCCGGAAAAACACACTCCTATTATGTTCCTGACTCGGATGACGGTCTTGTTGCCGTTGATACTGACAACAAAAAGATAACCGTAGAAAATTACGAAGGTACAAACGGCTACGTTTGGAAACCTGTTTCGGTTAATATTGTTGTCGGAAACGATGTTAAGGAAACGGTTGCTATTGCAAATAATCAAGGAACATATACATTTGACGGAAACGCATTTTCCGTTGTTGTTGATTATGCTCTTGACATAAACATTGCTGAAAATTCACAAAGTATTCTCCTCAATACACCTAAATTCTTAACAGAAGGTCTTGCTGACTTAAAGACGGTTGATAATACCAAATCGGACCTTGCTATTGTTGAGCAAGCAATGCCCGAAATGGTTTTACTTTCCACTACAGGTAAAAACGTATATGTAGAAATGTACCAGACAAATATTACTGTTTATTTCAATACCGCCGCAGCCAAGACTGCAACGTTAGCCCTTAACGAGCAGATGACCAAGAACGGCGGCAAACTCGATTTGACGGTAATGTTGGAGGAGTATGCAAGCGCTCCCAGCAAGGTTGAGTATCTTATTAAAAACGGCGCTGCTTTAAAAGCAAAAGCTGCAGAAACACAAAAGCATTTGGATAATATTCTTACTGCCGGTTTCTGGAGTTTTATTGATGACCTTGATGCTTCGGAATATTCTATTTTGTACCTCCTTCGTTCAGCCGTAAGAGGATGTTCTGAGGATTTGAAGGCTGTTTGTGAAAAGAGCTGGGATGCAATTGAGAAAACTGTTGTAAAAGAAGGACTTACTTCTTTAGAATATAGCGTTCTTGATACATTAGTAGCTCAGGTTACAACCCTTACCGATGTTTCGGCTATTGAAATCAAAAATCCGCTAAGAGTTTCTACTGCCAAAGTGCAGTATAATATGAGTATGTTTGATGTTAAGGTTAAGGTTGTATTGAATCTTGTCGATACAACAAGTACCGACGTCAAGTATTATGAATACGATTCTAAAACCACTACTGTAACTCTAGGTGAAGGCGTTTCCAAGGATGAAATTCTTGCTGCTATTTCGGCAACCGATATTGAAAATTCGGCAAAGGTTTCTTGGGGTTCTGCATTTGTAGACGGAAAGTTCACTGCGACTAAGAGTGAGTTACCTTCAGAACTTAACAAGGATATTGAATACGTCGTTACTTATACTCCTAATATGTATGACGTAACATTCGCTTACGGAAGCCTTGGCACTGTTTCTTATCCTTACGGTTACTTTGTAAACCTTGAAATCCACGAAAATGTTGAAAAGGCTTACGATTATACCGTTAACGGCACTTATTATGCACAGGGTACCAATTACAAAATCACTGATACTACAAATATCAGCCGTAGCGAAGGGAAATCCTACATTTCTTCTAATCTTTATCAGATAGTTGCAGATAATTATTTGGAAGGCAAGGGCGCTAACATTCTTTTATCAGGCGCGCTTCTTGAAAACAAGTTGGTTGATGTTCGCTATCCTGATAATTCGAACAATATCGTAACTCTTGTCGGAAATAGACTTACAGTAAGTAATTATGACGCTAGTTATAACAACTTTTCTTGGAAACCGTATAGTTACACATTGTCAAACGGTAATACTTATTTGTTCAATGGAAACAACCAGGTAGAAATCCAGGAAGATTTTGAAACTGTAACAGTTAATTATCGTTTGTATCTTGAAAACTTTGATACCCAGACTGTTATTGGTATCGCAAATATCCCTGCAATCCTTGTAGAAGAGGCAAATAAACAACTTTCGGCATTGAATAGAATTTCTAATCAAAAGGCGAATTTTGAAATACTTAACCGTACTGTTGTAAATATTCTTGAAGGTCTTATTGAGAACTCTACTCTTAGTGACGACGCCACAAAGGATGCTATGCTTAAAGCACGCTTCAAAGCAGACCTTGATTTAATCCAGTCAGAGTGTATGGGCTCTGTAAACCTTCATCTTTTCGATATTGTCAGCGAGTATAAGGATTCGACTGACGGATTGCTTTATTATTACAATAATAACGAATACATTCGAAATGAAGTAGGCAAGCTTGCAGATTTTATGAAAGATATGCTTGAAGCGGATGAACATCTTTCGGCTCAGGAAAAATTGGATGCTCTTGAGAAATTAATTCGTTCATTACCTTCTGACGTAGTTCCTTCTGATAAGGCTGGTGAGTACGTTAATAAACTTACTACACTTGAAACCACAATGAATGAAGTAAAGAATGAACTTTTGGCTCCCAATGCTTTAATTGATTTGAATAGCAGCCGCCTTGCAGCTCTTACCGATGCTATTCAGAGTGAAGGTCAAACAAACAAGTTTACTTCTCTTGACGAAGCGTTATATATTACGGATTCTTCTATTGTAGTATTTGCTTCAGATAAAGTTGCCGTAACTGTTAATCTTCAGATTGAAGGTGGCAAAAACACAACTGTAACTTCAAACGTTGTTTTTGTTGACTTGGTTATTGACCAAGATTTTGTTGACGCATTAAAGAATAACATCAAACAGCAACTTGTTGCACAGTCGATAGACAGTAAGTATTATGATACTACTTATGACGAAACAGTTTTTGATGCTCTTGTTGGCGTAGTTGCAGGTGATATTCAAAAGCAAAGCTATGATTTTGTTTGGACATATAAAACATTTGAGGTTTTGGTACCCGATGCAGATACTCAATATGTAAGTTATGCCGATAGAGTTATCAGTCTTCCCGCAAGTACCGATTCTGCTTATCGTTTCGATTACTATATCAACGGTGTTAAAGTCAACGGAACAAGCTACACCTTGTCTGTTGCAGACCTTGATAAAGTTATCGCAGGTGAGTTTAACGTAACTAAAAAATCCGTTTTAGTTTTGCGCGAAAGCCTTGTAAATTATGTAAATAGCTTAAATAATTCGATTGGAAACGACCAAGCAGTATTTGCTTTGGTAGAGAACGAAAACGGAGAATTCTCTATTGTTCTTAAAATTGACGCCGGCGCACCCAAGGCACTCACTTCTGCCGTTCAGGATGTAGCAATTGCTGTGGTACAGGGCGCATACCCGTACATCGGTCTTGATAATCAACACTTCCTTAAAGACGGAAGCGTTTATTTGCAGTCAATCGTTGATGCGCTTCTTAACAGCGGATTTAGTGCCGACACTTTATTCGGTGTTGTAGACGAAAACGGAAACATTATTAATATGTCGGTAGAGGGTGACGTTCTTACTAACAAGCCTCTTACCGCAATGGGTGGCAAGTTGCTTGAAACAACTATGCAACTTGGTACTTCGGCAAACGATATTACCAGTGTTCCTTTCTATGTAACACTCGGTGCAGTTCCGGAAGAATTTATAGATGTTAAAAATCTGTATGAAGAAAAGCTCGGCAAATTTATAACATTTGCTTGTGAAGACGGAAAAATCGGTATTTCATTAAATGTACCGCAAAAGATGTATGAGGCATTTTTAGCAGTCCTTCTTATTACAGAGAACATAAGCCTTAATGACGTAAATGCCGTAAACGGTGAAATTGCAGTAACGTTTATAAATAATCTGTTTATGCCTCTTTTGAAGGGTGATATTACCGTAGAAACCTTTGACAACACCTTGGCAAAACTCGGTCTTAATTTAGACCTTTCTTCAAAACAAGGTGCAGAAGAACTCTTCTCAACAATTAAGTCGTTCTACACCGGAGCAACCTTCACTTATGATGAAACAAGTGGTACTGCAAGCGGAAATATTGGAATTTCCTCGTTTATCGATTCGATGAACGTTGGTGTTCTCGGAAATATTATTGCAGAAAAAGACACAGGCCTTGATATTGCGCTTTCTATCGGTCTTGATAACCTCGGAGTAGATTACGAAGCAATTTATGTTGATGTTAGTGCAGCAGGTGTTACAAATAAGGTCGGACTTACCGCCGATTTGAGCGAAAAACTCGGCGAAATAGCAGGAACATCTGTTATTGTTCTTCTCAAAGACATTGAAGATGATTTAATCATCAATAAACCTACATTATTAAACCTTAATGGATTTAGTATTAAGGGCGATTTGACCGCCAACCGCAAGACTCTTGTAATTGACAGTAATATTGAGTATGGTAAAAACGCAGGTGTAACGGGTAAAGTTTCAGGAAACGTTACCCTTGTTGCAGGTAAGTATCAACAGGATGTTTCAGAATTTGTAAAACTCGGATTCGTTCAGAATTCTGACGGTGTTGTTACAAATCAATATTACGATATTGCAAAGGATGCTGAAGGAAATGTTGTTGTTTCCTTAAATGCAGGTTTCATTAATACCAATAGTATGCCTGATGTTGTAGGTCTTGCAGTTGATATAGCTTGCGACCTCTTGTTCAACGGATACACAAGTAATTATCTTGAACTTGACGGTAAAACTATTTACAATATCACACTTGAAGACCTTATAGGACTTTATAGCTCAAGCAACCGTGTTGACTCGATTATCAACGAGGCATTAAAGGTTATTGATACTCCGCAACTTTCAGCATTTGTTAATAAAGTAATTGATGACGTGACCGATTTAACTGCGATTTCTGAAGCAATCAGAAAAGATGCTCCTGTTTTGGAGTACAGTATGGTAACTAAGCCGTGGAATGTGGAATTCACCCATGTTGTAGATGGTGACTACATTACAGCTAGCGTTGTTTCGGGTAAAAAGACAAATAGCACAAACCTTAAGATTTGTGTTGTTGGCGAACAGGCAGATAAGCTCGAACTTGCCGACTTGTTTGAAGAACTCGGAAAAACCATCACAACTGATATTAATATAGAAGTTTCGCATAACAAGGTTGGAAATGATATTAAGGTTAGCGCTTCGGCAGGTGCCAGCGTAATCGTTGATTGGACTAATCCAGATTATGCAGTGATGTTCAGTGTAATTATTGCTGACGGTCTTAACGGTACAACAAGAGAAAATCTTGTTAACGGTATTCGTGCTTATTACGAAACAGGCAATTTAGGACAGCTTGACACTGCTTTCAACTCGCTCAAAATACGAGATGTTTTAACCGCGTTAAAGGCACTCGGAATTAATGACAGTTTCAGTAATATGGTTAAGGCACTTGGCCTTGATGATGTTGTAGATACTGATGTTGTCGAACTTGAAGAACTTTATGATAAGATTGGTAAAGCTGTAGCTTTTGCAGTAAGGAAGGTTGATATTACCGGTCCTGAACGTACAATCGGAAGCTTGCGCAACAGTGATGGTTCATACGGTATCTCTCGCGAAAACATCGAAAAAATGCTAAGCAAAAATCTTTTCCGTGGATATTCATTGGATGTTGACGTTTCTGTTGAAAAGGCAGAGTTTAAGTTGAAACTCTTTGACGAAGAGGGTATTTTCCCCGAATTCGTTGACAAAAACGGTACACCCGAAGTTCTTGCAAGTGATAAGATTGCCGGCTCAAAAGTTAATTACAATAATATGACAATCACTATTGACGGTCATATTTCAGGCATTACAATTGGCGAGTTTAAGCAACTCCTTAAGTTAAAAGCCAACAATGCGGATAGCATTGAAATCGTAATTGGCGACGGTACTCTTTCGGATAGCGACCTCATAGTTAACGGTGCTAAATTAACCGCTACCGCAAAACGCAAAGGCGTTAAAGAAGTTGATGTCGTTTCGTATACAATTATAATTTTGGGCGATATTAACTGTAACGGTCGTATTGAAGTCGGTGATGCAGTATTAATCAGCCGTGCGCTCGTTGGTGAATACGAACTCAATGAAATTCAGGCTTTGGCTTCGGATACCAACTGCAACGGTCGTACCGATATCGGTGACGCAACAAGAATAGCAAATAAGATTGTCGATTGGGACAATTATGAGTCTATGCTTGTTGATAACAACTCAATTAAGTAATCGGGAGGCATAAAAAATGAAATATATGAAAAAGTTGCTCGTTTTGTTGCTTGCCGTATTGTTAATAAACTCTATGATTATTCCTTGCTTTGCATCGGTTGTCCCTGCGACAACCGATGCAAAGGTGGGCGAGACCGTAACGGTTACGTTTAATTACGATAATATTGCAGGAATTCGTGGCACGTTAAGTGTTTCAGGCGATGATATTATTGATAGCATTGCCGTTGAAGTAGGTAACGGTTTTGAAGGTATTTATAGCGAAACCAACCGTATCCTCGCTTATTTTGCAGCAAAACCTGCAGATTTTACGTTTAAACTTATAGTAAAGTTGAAAGATACTGCTGTTGCAGGTGACCAATGTAAAATTGATTTTCAATATGAAACAACTGTTGACGGTAAGATGAGTAGCACTCCAAACTATCAATATGAGTCGGCGACAATTACACTTGTTGTTGACTTCGATGAACTAAACCGTCAGATTAATATTGCAGAATCTCTCCATAAAGAGTCTTATACCGAGGAAAGTTGGAAGGTTCTTCAAGATGCACTCGAAAAAGCTATCGAGGCAAGACAGTCTACCTCACAAGCTGAAGTAGACGCTGCAGCAAAAGCTCTTAAAGATGCAATCGCTGCTTTGGTGCTTAAACCCAATGCAATAGATTATGTTGAATTAAACCGTCAGATTACTATTGCTCAAGCATTAAAGCAAAACGACTATACTGTCGACAGTTGGAAAACCCTCCAAGATGCTCTTGAAGAAGCTATCAAGGCAAGAAATTCTACATCACAAACCGAAGTAGATGCCGCAACAAAGGCACTTAAAGATGCAATTGAAGCGTTAGAACTCGCACCTGGCGCAGTAGATTACGTTGAACTAAACCGTCAGATTACTATTGCTGAAGGTTTAAAAGAAAAGGACTATACTGCTGACAGTTGGAAAGTCCTACAAGATGCGCTTGAAAAGGCTATCGAGGCAAGAAATTCTACATCACAAACTGATGTAGATAATGCAACAAAGGCACTTAAAGACGCTATTGACGCGTTGAAACTTGCGCCTGTCGTGGATTACACTGAGTTAAACCGTCAGATTACTATTGCTGAAGGTTTAAAAGAAAAGGACTATACTGCTGACAGTTGGAAAACTCTTAAAAATGCGCTCGAAAAGGCCATCGAGGCAAGAAAATCAACCTCACAAACCGAAGTAGACGCTGCAACAAAGGCTCTTAAAGATGCAATTGAAGCGCTTGAAATCAAGAATGTCGATTCTCCCGTAAACGGTGATAATTCCGTGGTTATTCCGGTTGTGATTGTTGCCGTAGTATCTGCAATTGTTTTAGTTGTATTGTTAAGAAAAAGGAAAACCGAGGAAACACAAGAATAAATTCTGTGTTTTTAGGTAGTTAAATGCACCTGCGCACTGCTTTTAGCGGTGTGCAGGTAAATAATAGAGAGGGACAACTTGAAAATGAAAAACCGTATTAAAATTATTTTTGCACTGATGCTTGCTGTTGCAATTGTATTTTGCACAAGTATTCCTGCTTTTGCTGCTGTATCACCTGCAAAAACAAATGCTTATACCGGCCAAACTGTTACAGTTAAGTACAGTTATACTAACATCGCCGGTATTAACGGAACCTTTTCTTATACTAATTCTAAGCTTTTTTCGAATGTTAAGTTTGAAATTGACGGTTTGAGTCTGGGCGAATATAATGCAAGTAAAAACACCTTCGCTTATTTTGGAACGAAACCCGTAAATTGTACGATAACCTTAAAATTGACTGTTTCAAGTGGCGCTAAAATAGGTGATACCTGCACTATTAATCTGCAGTATGAAACAGCGGGCGCAGACGGTAATATGCCGTCCGTTCCGGATTATAAATATGATGTAACAACAATAACAATTGTCGAAAAACCGCTTAATTTTACTGAACTTGAAAAGCAAATTAAGATAGCTGAAGCATTGAAAAAAGATGACTACACATCAAAAAGTTGGTCTGTGTTGTCTGATGCACTTGAAAAAGCAAAATCAGCAAAAAATTCCAAAAACCAGACTGAAATAAATACTGCAGCTAAAAATCTTAAAAGTGCAATAGCTAACCTTGTTTCTATTTATGAGGGAAAACTCAATCTTGATGAGTTGAACAGTCAAATTGCTATTGCAGAGGGTCTTTCAGAAAATAATTACGACGTTGCAAGTTGGGATGTTCTTAAAACAGCACTTGCAAAGGCTAAAAGTGCAAAAAAATCAAAACTGCAACCCGAAATTGACAGTGCTGCAACTGAGTTGAAAGTTGCCATTGAAGGTCTTGTGAAAATCAATTATGACCGTTTATCTGCCGCAATAAATGCAATTGACGATTACATAAAAGATAATAAGCTTTTAAACCTCTGGAATGAGTCACAAGGTCTTTTACAAGAGGCAAACAATGCGCTCACCAGCCGTGACCAACAAAAAGTTGATGAGTATTCCGCGAAAATCGAAAACTTGCTTGTTCAATTAAAACAAGCTGTTGCCGAGATGGGCGGAGCAGACGGTACGGTTGAAAAGCCCGACACGGTAGAGCCGACAGACGATTACTGTAACGTTAAAACTCATCCTATTTGGATTGTTCTTTTGTGGATAAGTTTTGCGGCTAACCTTGTATTTATTGCACTCATTGTTATGTATTTTTATAAAAGTAGGAAAAGATAAAAAACAACCGCCCGAGAAACGCCCACACTTCATAAGGCAGTATTTCCTTAAAAAGTGAAATTTTTGCGAAATAATTTGTTAAAAACCCTCGATACGCGTCAGCGTTATCGACGGTTTTCGTCGCTTCTTTCACTAAAAATTTTCTTTTTAAGG
>JAZRSW010000071.1:0-1857 GCA_045651745.1 Acutalibacteraceae bacterium | reverse complement strand
AGTTTTGAAGGTCTTACCGAAAAGGTTGGCGACTTTGACACCGAGTTGGTAGAAGAATTTTTCTATGCCTTTTGCCGTCAGGCAGAGTTGACCTTACACATTAAACAACTTGACGGCACCAATACACACCACATTTTAGAGGGTGCGTTTAAATCGGTTGCAAGGTCTTTGCGTGCCGCCGTAAAAATTGACGAGGAATTCAAAGACGAAATTCCGTCCACAAAGGGTGTTTTATAAATGACAGCAGTAGTTGATTACGGAGTGGGAAATCTTTTCTCGCTCTGTTCCTCTTTGAAGGCCGTCGGTACTGATGTTACGGTTACCGGTGACCCGGGAATAATAAAACAAGCCGACCGTATTATTCTCCCCGGAGTCGGTGCGTTCGAGGATGCCGCAAGGAAACTTCGTGAATCGGGGTTAGATAAAGTTATTATCAAGCAAGCCAAGATGGGTGTTCCGCTTATGGGTATCTGCCTTGGTATGCAGATGCTTTTCGATGAAAGTCACGAGTACGGCGTACATAAGGGTTTAGGGCTTATTAAGGGTAAAGTCGTGGGAATGAAAGGCAGAATCCCTGAAGAGTTAGATATACCGCATATGGGTTGGAATGCTTTAAAGTTCCACAAAACCTCTCCCCTTTTTAAATACATAAATAAGGGTGACTGTGTTTATTTTGTCCATTCCTATTTTGCTGACGAGTGCGAGGATTCGCTTATAGCCTCGGCTGAATACGGTATTAACATCACCGCCGCTGTGCAATCAGGTAACGTTTTCGGTTGCCAGTTCCACCCCGAAAAAAGCGGTAAGGTTGGACTCAAAATCTTAAAAGCATTTTGTGAGGAGGGTAAAAAATGATTATCTTTCCCGCAATTGACATTATTGGTGGCAAGGCTGTTCGTCTTTTTAAGGGTGACTATAATCAAATGACGGTTTATAATGATGACCCGTCAGCCGTAGCGCTCGATTTTAAGAAAAAAGGCGCTACCCACATTCATTTAGTAGACCTTGAGGGCGCAAAACAAGGCGGTACACCTAACCTTGAAACGGTTAAAAAGATTTGCGAAACTGCTGACCTATTCTCCGAAATCGGCGGTGGTATCCGCGATATTGAAACGGTTGAAAAATATCTGTCGGTCGGTGTCAGCCGTGTTATTTTAGGCACAGCCGCCGTGACAGACGAAGATTTTTTGAAGTTAGCAGTGGCAAAATACGGTGATAAAATTGCCGTAGGCGTTGACATTAAAGACGGCTTTGTTGCAATTAAAGGCTGGCTTGAAAAATCGCAGTATACCGGTTATGAATTTGTCGAAAAAATGCAAGATTTAGGCGTTAGTAACATCATATGCACCGACATTTCAAAAGATGGTGCAATGAAAGGCACTAATCTTGAATTATACCGCGAGTTATCGCAAAAATTCTCGGTTAAAATCACCGCATCAGGCGGTGTTTCAAGCCTCCAGGACGTTAAAGAATTACGCAAAATGGATATTTACGGCGCAATTATCGGTAAAGCATATTACACCGGTGCTATTGACTTAACCGAAGCAATCGAGGTGGCAAAATGATTACAAAACGTATTATCCCCTGCCTCGACGTAAAAAACGGCAGAGTTGTTAAGGGTGTAAATTTTGAAGGATTAAATGACGTTTCAGACCCCGTTAGTTTGGCTAAATACTACAGTGACAACGGTGCTGACGAACTGGTTTTTTATGACATTACCGCCTCTTTTGAGGGTAGACAACTGTTCACCGAAATTTTGACCGAGGTTGCCTCTAAAATCTTTATTCCATTAACCGTTGGTGGCGGAATAAACACTTTGGACGACTTTGACCGCGTTTTGAAATGCGGTGCAGATAA
>JAZRSW010000070.1:0-14049 GCA_045651745.1 Acutalibacteraceae bacterium | reverse complement strand
TTCTCCAAAACCTCTGCCGGAACAGAAGCTTCGTCAAGATAAGAGGGGCTCATAGCGGCAACCTGCATAGCAACATTCTTACCCATTATTGCAAAATCAGCATTGCCTGCAAGGTCGGTATCGAACTTAACCATAACACCGATTTTACCACCCATATGAACATAGGTAGCAACAGTGCCTTCATAACGCTCGAAACGGCGAATCTGCATATTCTCGCGGAATTTCAAGAAGATATCCTGCTTTAATTCGTCAACAGTCTTGCCGGTCTCATCATCTTTAGCAGCAAGAAGAGCGTCAACATCTGCGGGGTTAGTTTTAGCACAAACCTCTGCAACCTTAGCTGCAAAAGCCTTAAACTCATCGTTAGATGCAACGAAGTCAGTCTCGGAGTTAACTTCAACAACTGCACTTGCGCCGTTAGCAGTAGCAACTGCAACAGTACCTTCAGCAGCGATACGGCTAGCCTTTTTAGCCTGTGAAGCCAAGCCCTTTTCTCTTAAATAGTCAACAGCAGCATCCATATTGCCGTCGCACTCGACCAAAGCCTTTTTACAATCCATCATACCGCAACCGGTCTTCTCGCGAAGAGCCTGTACGTCTTTAGCTGTAAATGCCATTTTAAATTCCTCCAAATATATTATTTTAAAAATGCCGGTAAAAGACTCAGGCTCTCACCGGCGTTTAATTCCAATTATTCAGCGTCAGTAGCCTCAGCTTCAGCCTCAACCTCTGCTTCTTCAGCAACAGGTGCTGCAGCCTCGCCCTGTCTTGCCTCGATAACTGCTGCTGCGATAGTAGAAGCAATAAGCTTTACTGCGCGGATAGCATCGTCGTTACCGGGGATAACTGCGTCAACTTCATCAGGGTCACAGTTAGTGTCAACAATAGCAATGATGGGAATACCCAACTTCTTAGCTTCCTGAACTGCGATTCTTTCTTTTCTGGGGTCAACGATAAACAAAGCACCGGGTGCCTTCTGCATATCCTTGATACCGCCTAAGAACTTCTCAAGCTTTTCAATCTCAAGCTCAAGACCGATAACTTCCTTTTTGGGAAGCAAATCAAAAGTGCCGTCCTCCTGCATCTTGCGGAGTTGCTCCAAACGGGCAATTCTGGTGCGGATGGTACGGAAGTTAGTGAGCATACCGCCCAACCAACGTGCGTTTACGTAAGGCATACCGCAGTTGATTGCCTCTTCTTTAACGGCATCCTGAGCCTGCTTTTTAGTGCCTACGAAAAGAATGTCCTTACCCTCTGCTGCGATGTCGCGAGCAAAAAGATAAGCCTCGTTGAGCTTCTTAACGGTCTTCTGCAAGTCGATAATGTAGATACCGTTACGCTCGGTGAAAATGTACTCAGCCATTTTCGGGTTCCAGCGACGAGTCTGATGTCCGAAATGAACACCGGCCTCAAGCAGCTGTTTCATTGATACTACTGCCATGATTTTTCCTCCTTCGGTTATACCGCCGCATCCGTTTTAATTGACGGCTTTCCGACAAAAATCGGCACCGTTTCGTCACATTACGGATACGTGTGAATTTTTAGCTTTAGAGTATGGCACACTCCAAGCTGAAGCATTATACCACAAGTATTTCCCATTTGCAAGAGTTTTTTGAAATTTTTTCAAGTTTTTTGAATTACAAAAAATGAGGAGGGGAAAATCCCCTCCCATAATAACAAACAATCACTTTCTATAAACCTCAATCAACTTTTCAGCGTCGGCTAAAACTCGTTGTTTTAAGGTTTCGGGTGACAGCACCTTTATATCCCCGCCAAACTGCATCAACCAACCGACAAGGCCGTCACTTATCAATGCATCAGTGGAAAATCTGAAGGTCGGCTCATTACCGCTGTGGCGGATAAAAATGCCGTTGGCAAATCGGTCAGTAATCTGGTCAAGCAACAAGATATTACACTCAAGGTCTATCCTTTGCATTTCACCGCCAAACATATTAAAGGTCTTTTTAGCATAATCGGCAGTGTCAAACCTCTGCTTGTACTCACTAACCTCTGAAAAATGACGCCATTTTTCACGGCAAACCGAAACTTCTAACATACGGTCAATCCTCAAATGTGTGAGGTTGTCATACTTCTTATTGTTACCTATAAGGTAGTATTTGTCCGACTCCCAAAGCAAAGCATACGGACTGACCACCATTTCCTTAACCGTCGACACAAGAGTGCTTCCGTTCAAGCGGTTTTTAGCGTATTTTATTTTGACCTTGTGCTGACTTTTAATTGCCTCATTCAGCACCTCAATAATATCATAAACCGACTCATTAGCACTCTTTGAACGGTTGTCAATACAAACGCGGTCTTTTAATTCCTTTGCCTGATGACAACTTATAAGAGATTGTAGCTTCTTGACCAATTTTTCGGTGCTCTTTTTAGGTATAAACCCTGCCGACTGCACCGCATCAATCAAAAGACTGACCTCCGGCAAATCAAAATCCCTTGTTGCAAGATAAAATCCGCGTTTTGGTGTACCCGTCAGCACTATATCAAATCCAAAGTCTCTCAAAGCCTCAATATCGCGGTATATCGACTTGCGTTCGGCTTCAATTCCGTCTTTTAAAAGTTGCTCTAAAATCTCTGCCGATGACATAGGATGCTCACTGTCGCTATTGAGTTTCAGCAACTCTAAAACCGCCAAAAGTCGTCCGCGGATATTATCGGTTTTCATCGGCATTTCCCTCCAATATTTTTTCAAGTTCTTCTAAACTGTAAAGCGAATTTAACGCCGTCAGCATCTGTTTTGTTGACATGCCGACGGGCAAATCAAGGCTTTTTAACAACTTTTCCCGCATTTCACGGCTGTTGTCACTGCCCGAAAGTCCAAGCCCAAACAGGTCTGTGCTTGTGATTTTCGGCGTTTCTTCTGCCCTTTTGTCAGTACCGACGCCTGCCTTTTTAAGCGATTCGATTATTATTCCCTCGCTCAAACCCTCAACACCAAGCAACCCTTGGGCGGAAGGCCTTTCTTTTCGGCGTTCTTTACCCTTAATTTCGGGCACAAAAACATTTTTAATGAATTTTGGGTCAATAACGCTTGTTAAATGCCCTCTGATTAAAAAGCCAGCAGAGTCACTGTCGGTCAAAATGATAATCCCTCTTTTTTCGGCAATCCGACGAAGCATATTAACCTTTTCTTTGTTCTTGAAAATCCCGAACCCATCGGTTGTAATTATCTCGGCATCAATAAAATTTTTGAGCTTTATTTTGTCATATTTACCTTCAACAATGACCGCCTCTTTTAAGTGTATCATCGTTTACCCTCAGCAATCAAATTCAACTCAACCAACACCTTTTCAAGTGCCGTACGCGAATCAACTCGCGAGCCTTTTACTTGTTTTTCACATTCTTTCAAAACGTTTAAAGAATCAATCAACTGTTTTTCAGTAAATTTTCTTAAATTTTTCTCAGCGTCATTCAAGCGGAACGCCAAACCGCCGTAATTCAATTCCGAACCAACCTCGTTTGGTCTTAAACCCTTGGTTCTCCCCGCAAAAACGCGGTAAATATCAATATAAGCCGAAGCCAAAATTGTTAAAATCAACACAGGGTCGGTGTTCATATAGAATAAATCGTCCAAAAGTTTTAATGCGCCCTGAAGGTCGCCCCTTAACAATGTTTTTGAAACATTATAAACCACCGCTTCAACCGAGCGTGAACAAACCTTATCCACGGTCTCTTTTGTAATAACCCCGTTTTCACCCAAATATAAACACAACTTTTCAAGCTCGTTAACCAAAGTGTTTAGGTCGTCCGAACAGGTTTCAATAATATAGCGTGCCGTGTAATTATCCAACTGACACTTGCGTTTTATGGCGCCTTTTTGAAGAATTTTAATAATTTCCGCCTCAGTTTTCCTACCTAAATAACAAACCTCGCCACCGACAGCTTTAACCGCTTTTATCAACTTATTGAACTTTTCACCCGGCTTTTTAGGGTTGATTTCAACTGTTTCGTACCACATAACAAAAACGGTAGTCGACGGCATATCATTAAGCATTTCAATAAGTTTTTCGGTTTCGCTTGCCGTAGTCTTATCAAAAGGAAAATCACAAAGGGTGACAACACGTCGCGAACTCATCATCGGGAAACTACTAACCGCATCGTAAACTTCCTGAATTTTAACGCCCGATTCAAAGCTGTTGACGTTAAATTCCGCAAAACCCTCTACTACATTTTCAGTCTGACTAATGTAATTTTTAATGAGGTAATGCTCTTCACCGAAAATGAGATAACAAGGTGCAAAGCAACCCGATTTTATAGCATTTTTGATTTCGATTTCACCGGAAAATGTTTGTTTTGACCTATCCTGCATATA
This sequence comes from Acutalibacteraceae bacterium, assembly GCA_045651745.1. GTDB lineage: Bacteria > Bacillota > Clostridia > Oscillospirales > Acutalibacteraceae > UMGS172. Next base: position 9,719 of record JAZRSW010000070.1, on the reverse strand, counting down.
CCCTCATCCCTTTTCCTTTTTTATATTTAACCGCCACAGTGTTTTCAGCGTAAAATGTTTGTTTATGTAAAACGGCATTTCCGAAAGCACCTTCATTACCCGAAACCAAAATGACAGACGATTTTATATCTTCGGGCAGATAATGGTTGCCAACCAATATATCAACCTTTGAAAGTCCAACGTCTTCGGCAGTATACTTTCCAAACCCTACTAACACCTTTTTGTCAGAAAGGTTTAATTCATAAGCACAACCACCGTCAAACAAATGTGATGTGATCGTGATTTTCTTATCATCAGTAGAAAACGTTTCACTGTCACCGATTATTTTACTACTACCTAAAATCACAGCAGAACTGCCGAATTTTTCAGGTATTACAGTATATTCAACCTCGGTATTATCCCTGACGAACTGATAACCGCCAAAGCACTCGCGGTCATCGGTCAACAGTAATAGCATATCTACCTTTTCTATTTCTTTTTCTTTCATATAATCGGTCAAATCGTAATTAGTACGGCTACCACAGCCTATTATAACACAAGTTTTCTCATATGTCACTACCGTTACGAAACCATTTTCAGAATTTATTACCGCAACGGTTGAAAGTTCGCGTAAAAGCAACTGTTCTACCCAAAGCGTTACCAAAAGTAGTCCCGCCACAACCAATGATACTAACTTAATACCGCCGATACGTTTAAGTAGCACCCAAACCGCAACAATACACAATGACACAACACACCAAGTCACCACCGCTTTACTGCCGAAAGGAATATATGAAAACGGTACGTCGGCTAAAAGCGTTACAACCGCAATCATATAATCGGCAAGTAAATTCGCAAGCGTAAACGGGATTATTGCTAAAACTTCTAAAAACGGTATAAAGTGTAACACCGCGCCCGCCACAGTAAGCGCCATTGCAATAACCGATACCGAGCAGATTAAAAGGTTTGCCGGCAAAAACACCGTTGAGATATACCCAAATGTAATAATTTGAATTGGCAAGGTGAAAAGCACCGCAAAAATAGTTTGCATTGTAGCCAAAATAATGCCTTTAAAAAATTTCGCTATAAATTTTACTTCGATTCGCACAATTTTGTCGGCAAGCGTTACCGCATACGGCGAAATTATAATAACACCTGCCGCCGCAGCACACGACAACTGAAACCCTAAATTACATATATAATAAGGATTATATATAAGCATTGACGCTACCGCAATGCCTAAAGAATTTAACCCGTCCGCCCGTTTTATCAAACAATCGGCAAGCAGTAAAACCGAACACATAATTGCCGACCTTACCGCCGACGGTGTGAACCCTGCCAACATAACCTCTAACAAAAGCGGAAAAATAGCAATAAAAGAGGCTAACCTACGGTTCATTATGTACCGCAGAAGATACGCCAACATCATACAAAACGCGCTGATGTGCATACCCGACACAGCTGTAATATGCGTAACTCCGCAAGATTTAAAATCCCTATAAAGTTCAGGACTTAATTTAGCAGTGCCACCCAAAAGAATACCCTCTAAAAGCGCGGCATTATCACCCTTCGTGTAGTCACCGATAGAGTCTCTGACCGCGCGACGAATAGCAATACAACGTGTATAAAGTGACTCACTGTGACCGATTATTTCCGATTCCGAACAATTTGCTTTAATAAATAATCCGTTAGCAAAATTGCGGTTTTTTGAAGACTCCGTAATCTTTTGAAATTTTACCGCGGCAACCAGTATGTCGCCCTCTTTAACCTTTGCCGAAGACTCCTCGCTCGGAATATATAAATAAAACCTAACCTTACCGAAAGCACCTTTATCGAAACCGTTTTTACCATTGGTTTCAACCAAAACACGAACGCTCGAAGAATAGTTTTCAGGTTCCTCAACAGCACGGCAAGTGACGGTATATTCTTTACCGTCAAGTCTTTCAATTCTATTGACGTTTAATATATTATAAATGTTCAAATAAAGACAAAAAGCGGTACCGACAAGCAGTACCGCCGAAACTATAGGCTTTAAACCGCGGCGTTTATAAACGATAAACAAAACCGCAGAACCTAAACCGAAAATCAACCCTATAAGTATAACCGACCAAGCGCCGAATAAACTTAAAATCGCGGAAGCCACAACAAATAAAAAAGCCAACGTCAACGCTATTCTATTCATTCCCGCTCCCCCAAACAACAAACTTTTTAAAGTTTAACAAACTAAACTTGATTTGTCAACAAGGCGTTAAGCCTTTCCATTGTTTTAGCGTCAGGTTCAGGGATATAGTCAAACTTGAACTTTAATTTTAAATTATCATACTTTTGCTGACAGATTTTTCTGAACGGCAAAAGTTCTGTTTTGATAACGTTTTTATGTGATTTTGCAATTTGCTTTAACCTTAAAATATTATCCTCGTTATCGTTTAAAGTGGGTATTATAACCTGCCTTAAAATTGTCGGAATTCCCATTTCCTCCAACAATTTGAGAAACTCTAAAACCGAACCGAGTTCGCAACCGACATGCTCGCGATAAAGTGTTTCATCAGTATACTTTATATCAAGCAAAACAAGGTCGGTAACCTTTAAAAGCGATTTCACCTCGTCATTGATGACACAACCCGAGGTATCAAGGCAGGTGTTTATGCCGTTTTTGTGAGCGAGTTTAAAAACCTCTTCACAAAATTGTGCCTGCATTAGAGGTTCTCCTCCCGAAATGGTTATACCACCCATAGACCCGAAATATTCACGATACCGAACACACTTATTTATAAGTTCTTCGGGAGTATACTCATCGCCACCTGTAAATTCCCACGTATCAGGATTATGACAGCAACCGCATCTTAACGGACACCCTTTTAAGAATGTTACAAATCTAACACCCGGCCCGTCTACCGTGCCGAGTGTTTGGATTGAATGTATTTTACCTATCATAAGGCGCAATGGAAGGTACGGCTGATAACCTCACGCTGTTGCTCTTTTGACAACTTGTGGAAGTTAACCGCATAACCCGAAACACGAATTGTAAGGTTGGGGAATGCTTCGGGGTCTTCGTAAGCTTTTTGCAACGTCTCACGGTTTAAAACGTTAATGTTTATATGGTGTGCCTTTTTTGCGAAGTATCCGTCCAAAATCGAAACAAGGTTTTCTACACGTTCAGTATCACTCTTTCCTAATGCTTCAGGAGTAATCGAGAAGGTGTTGGAAATACCGTCACGGCAGTCATCATAACTTAACTTCGCAACCGAATTGAGCGATGCCAAAGCACCGTTTTCTTCGCGGTTATGCATCGGGTTTGCGCCGGGAGCAAACGGAGCAAAAGCCTCACGTCCGTCAGGAGTTGCACCGGTATTTTTACCGTACATAACGTTAGAAGTAATGGTAAGAACCGACAAGGTGTGAATTGAATCACGGTAGGTTTTGGTCTTGCGAAGTTCAGTAATCATCTTATTGGTTGTTTCTTTAGCAAGCAAATCAACACGGTCGTCGTCATTACCGAATTTCGGGAAGTTGCCTTTGGTGTCAAAATCAACAACATAGCCGTTTTCGTCTACTAAAGGCTTAACGTCGGCATATTTTATAGCGCTCAAAGAGTCGGCAACAACCGAAAGTCCCGCAATACCGAAAGCCATCAAACGTTCAACCTCGGTATCGTGCAAAGCCATCTGGATTTTCTCATAAGCATACTTATCGTGCATATAATGAATGATGTTCATTGTATTAACATACAACTTAGACAACCATTCAATATAAATATCAAAACGTTCCTTAACGGTGTCGTAATCCAACTTATCCCCTGCCAAAACAGGCATTTGAGGACCGATATGAATACCACTTGTTGTATCATAACCGCCGTTAATTGCAATAAGCAAAAGTTTTGCTAAGTTACAACGAGCACCGAAGAACTGCATCTGCTTACCGATACGCATTGCCGAAACACAGCAAGCAATCGCATAATCGTCACCGTAATTCGGACGCATAACATCGTCGTTCTCATACTGAATAGAGTCAGTATCGCAAGAGACCTTAGCGCAAAAATCCTTAAATCCCTTAGGAAGTGCAGTTGACCAAAGAATAGTCAAGTTAGGTTCAGGTGAAGGACCTAAGGTATACAAAGTATTGAGCATACGGAAACTTGATTTTGTTACAAGAGTTCTTCCGTCCTCACCCATACCGCCGACAGCCTCGGTAATCCACATCGGGTCACCGCCGAACAACTCGTTATATTCAGGAGTTCTTAAATGACGAGCCATACGAAGTTTTATAACGAAATCGTCCATAATTTCCTGTGCTTCGACTTCGGTTAAAATGCCTTTTTCAATATCACGCTCAAAATAAATATCAAAGAATGTGCTGACTCTGCCCAAAGACATAGCGGCACCGTTCTGCTCTTTAATAGCGGCAAGATATGCAAAATAGGTCCACTGAACTGCCTCTTTAGCATCTTTAGCCGGCTGGCTTATATCATATCCGTACATTTGAGCCATTTCTTTCAAATAACCCAAAAATGTAATCTGCTTAAAAAGTTCCTCGTCAGCACGGATAACATCAGCGGTGAAAGCCTTTTCTTCCAACGCTTTCTTATCCTTTTGCTTTTCCTCAATAAGCCTGTCCACACCATAAAGTGCTACACGGCGGTAGTCACCGATAATACGGCCTCTGCCGTAAGCATCAGGCAAACCGGTAATAACATGGCATCTGCGTGCCAAACGCATTTCATCGGTATAAGCTCTGAAAACGCCGTCATTATGGGTTGTTCTGTACTTAAATTCTTCCTCAACCTGCTCGCTCAACTTATAACCGTAAGCCTCGCAAGCCTGACGTACCATACGCATACCACCAAACGGGTTAACACCACGCTTCAAAGGACGGTTGGTCTGCAGTCCGACAATAAGCTCGTTTTCCTTATCAATATAACCCGGCGAATAACTGGTCAATGAAGATACAGTAGCAGTATCAATATCAAGCACACCGCCCTGCTGACGCTCCAGCTTAAAAAGGTCATTAACCTTTTTCATCATATTGTTAGTACGCTCTGTAGCGCCTGCCAAAAACGAACTGTCACCGGTATATTCTTTATAATTTGACTGAATAAAGTCGCGAACATTGATTTCATCCTGCCAAAGATGTTTTTTAAATCCGTCCCAATTCTTGTGTTCCATAACTTTACCTCCATACAAGCCGTTTGCCTCTACCGTTAAAAAAGGGGCAAATCAGTTTTAATTTAAACCAATTTGCCCAGACGGTCGGCAATTGTCAAACCCGAAAGTTCGACTAACATTCACACTCCCCTGCGGTAACCCGCATTTTCCGTCAGTTGTGTGAACGAGCAGTGTAAACAGATAGTTACACCACTAAACTACCCATATTATACACAATATATTGTGTTATGTCAATACCTAAACCACAAATAATAGTTGTTTTTTAAATAATTTTACAATAAATTTAATATTGCTTTTTGTTCAAAGTGCCAAACTCTTATCTGATACCGTAGTTTTCGATGACGTAATCCATATCCTTGTCACCGCGGCCCGAAAGGTTAATGAGGATAGAACCGTGCTCCATCTGTTTTGCAAGTTTCATACCGAAAGCAACTGCATGCGAGCTTTCGATAGCAGGAATAATACCTTCCATACGCGAAAGTTTAAAGAATGCATCAATGGTTTCTTCGTCATCAATTACATCATACTTTACTCGACCGAGGTCGTGTAAAAATGCATGCTCAGGTCCCGAAGACGGATAGTGAAGTCCGCTTGCGACCGAGTAAACGGGAGCCGGCTCGCCGTTAGCGTCTTTAAGCATTATACTGTTAAAGCCGTGCATAATACCTTCAGTGCCGTATTTAAGACTTGCGGCGTGGTCACCAAGTTTCGGACCTCTGCCCAAAGGCTCAACACCGTAAATATCAACAGGGTCGTTAAGGAATCCTGCAAACAAGCCTGCTGCATTACTTCCGCCACCGACACAGGCGACGATAGCACTCGGCAAATGACCGGTCATATCAATAAACTGCTCTCTTGCCTCAATACCGACAACACTCTGGAAGTCACGTACCATCATAGGGAACGGATGAGGTCCTAAAACCGAGCCGATACAGTAAATACAGTCATTATATTCCTTGCTGTAAGCATCAAAAGCGGCGTCAACAGCCTCTTTTAAGGTTGCAAGTCCGTGGGTAACCTCAATAACATTAGCGCCCAAAATCTTCATACGAGCAACGTTCGGAGCCTGTTTCTTTATATCGACCGAGCCCATATAAATATCACATTCCAAGCCGAAATAAGCGGCAGCGGTAGCAAGTGCTACACCGTGCTGACCTGCACCGGTCTCGGCGATAACCTTTTTCTTGCCCATATATTTTGCAAGCAAAGCCTCACCCATACAATGGTTAAGCTTATGTGCGCCCGAATGGTTTAAGTCCTCACGTTTTGCGTAAAGTTGAACCTTCCCACCCAAAGCATCCGAAAGTCTTTCAAGATGAGTGACAGGAGTCGGTCTGCCCTGAAATTCTTTACGGATTCTGCGAAGCTCTGCAATAAATTTACGCGACTGTGCAATTGAAAAATAAGCCTCGGTAATTTCAGCCATTGCATTTTTTAACTTCTCGTCAATATAAACACCGCCGTACTTACCGAAAAAGCCGTCCTTATCGGGATAATTATTAAAATAAGTATCAAAATCTACACCGTTTAATTTCATTCTGATTTCCTCCGAATTTCAAATAAATTATATTGTTAGAGTTCAAAATCAAATTTTAGCCACGCCATCGTTCTTTCAAAATTATCATAATAACACCTTCAACAAAAAATTAAAAAGTCCTCGACAGAAAAACTGTCAAGGACGAATAAACTTTATCCGCGGTGCCACCTTGATTCACGAAAAACCGTGCACTTTAAGGTACTTAAAAATACCCTTGATAATTAACGCATATCGTAACGTTGCAAGCTACTTTTCACATTTCACTGCACCCTCAGCGGTCCATTTGACGAGTTGTTTCTTGCTTGGATTTCAGCTATCCCAAACTCTCTGTAAAGGCATTCTCGCCGTTATCTCCGCTTCAACGGTTTGTTTTTTACATAATAGCACCGAAACCCAAATTTGTCAATAGTAAATTACCCAAACACCCACATATGCATAACGGCGCAAAATTCACGGAACCCGTTAGGCAAAAAAGTACTGATTGCCCCACTTGAGTGAGTATGTGTTATATTTTCAAGCCCTACCCTCTCGGCAGTTTTACCTGCTCGGTAAATATGAAAATCATCAGTCACAAAGCCAACTGTGTAATCCTGACCGAAATGATTTTCCAAAATTTCTTTGGAAAATTTGAAATTCTCTTCGGTACTGGTAGATTTATCCTCTTTTATAATTTTATTTAAAGGTACGCCCTGCTCATATAAATAACGTTCCATTGCCTCGGCCTCGGGGATGTCCTCGTCAGGTCCTTGACCGCCCGAAACCACAATCACGACGTCAGGGTTTTCATTATAATATTCCACCGCCGCATCAAGTCGGTTACGTAAAATCAGACTTAAATTCTCTCCCCGTAACCCTGCTCCCAAAACAATAACGGCATCTTCCTTGTATGTTACAGTATCGGTAAAGCCGAAAGAATAAACAAAAATAACAACCGAGCCAACCATTACCACCAAACCGATGAACAGAACTTTAAAAATCCAATGCACACGAAAACGGACAAACTTATAAAATATGCCGATTAAAAGAAAACTCAATCCTGCAATAAGCGTGGATACAATTCCCAAAACCGCGCCCGAAACAAACGAAATACCAATGCCGTTAACCGTTATAACCGCACCAACTGTCAGACATATTATTCTTAAAATTTTATGAAAAATCTCTTTTTTCATTAATTAATCAATCCCAACGCCCAAATTTATTTGCCTTTTATCGCATTAAGTTTTGACGGAATATCAAGCACCGAAAACACAAGCCACAGTACAAAAGTTTGCACAACAATCAAAACCCCGCACTGCACAGCTCTCCAATAAACCATCGGTACTAACGGCATCCCAAAATAAAGATGTAACGCCAAAGTGTTAAGAACTAACCCGCCAATAATTTGAGTAACCAACACAGAAACAACAATTCGCGGAAATTTCTTCGAGTTTTTCAAAGCCACGCCAAACACAACGGCACAAAAGACGTTTACCGCCGAAATAAGCGGTGAAAAGCCTAAACCTGCCATTAAAGCCTGCAACAAGTCGCTGATAAAAGCGACAGTAACAGCACCCAAAACTCCATACATATTGCCCGCCAGCGCCACAACCAAAAATACGGGGGAAATTTTTATAAATTCTCCGATTCGAAAAGTCAGCCACATCGACGAAACAACCGCCAACGCCGTAAAAATGCCCAACACCGCAACATTACGAGCGGTGCTTTGAGTTTTAAAATTCTGCATAAAAATAACCTCCTATTACATCTTCGTTGAAATAATAAGGAGGTTTTCTTCTTACTATAACAGCGGGATGCGAAACCGTTACCGCAGGGCATTTTACCCCTTCGTTTGACAGACAACTCCCCGTTCTGTCAACACTTCACGCATCGGTTTCTACTCTGTTTTATTTTGAAATAATTTTATCACATTATAAATTAATTGTCCAGTTCAAAATTCTTACAATTTTGAAAACTATTCGCCTTTAATTTTCTTCCAATATTCCTTATACGCGGCTTCGGTTTTATTTTCACCGAACTCGTAATAAACGTTATTCTTTATAGCATCAGGCAAATACTGTTGTTTAACATAATGGTTAGGAAATTCGTGAGGATAAAGGTAATGCTGACCTTTAACCTCGGCATCCGCACCGTCAAAATGCTTGTTCTGAAGCTGACGCGGTACAGGTCCTGTGTTACCTTTTCTGACGTCTTCCATAGCCGCGTTTATAGCATCGTGAGCCGAGTTGGACTTCGGTGAAATCGCAACCAAAATAACCGCATTGGCAAGCGGTAGTCTTGCCTCAGGAAGTCCTACCGCAAGAGCAGTGTCAACCGCCGCTTTGACAATGGGTATTATTTGAGGATTTGCAAGTCCTACGTCCTCATTGGCGCAAACGAGTAACCGTCTGCAAGCGGACGGTAAATCTCCCGACTCCAAAAGCCTTGCTAAATAATGTATAGCGGCATCAGGGTCACTTCCGCGCATCGACTTTTGGTAAGCCGAAACAATGTCATAATGCTCGTCACCCTCGCGGTCGTAACGCATTGCGCTCTTTTGGGTTAATTCGCGTGCGGTTTCGGAAAGGATAGTCATTTTGCCATCTTTTCGCTCGCTCGAAAGGACGCAAAGCTCAACCGAGTTCAACGCTTTTCTGACGTCACCGCCACAACCGCGACAGATTATGTCAACCGTTTCGTCACTTTCAAATGTGACCTCAACACCCTGCTCGTCACCCATAACTTTAGCCGCACGAAGCACTGCAGGACGGATATCCTCGAAACTTAAACTCTTAAATTCAAAAACTGTTGAACGGCTTAAAATTGCATTGTAAACATAAAAATAGGGCTTTTCGGTGGTAGATGCAATGAAAGTAATATTGCCGTTTTCAATACTTTCAAGTAATGTCTGTTGTTGTTTTTTGTTAAAATACTGAATCTCGTCCAAATAAAGTAAAATGCCGTTTTCTCCGCCAATCATTTCGGCAGATGACAACATTTCGCGAATGTCGGCAGTCGAGGCGGTGGTAGCATTCAGTTTATAAAGCCTTTTGTTGCTCTGCTTG
>JAZRSW010000069.1:0-7592 GCA_045651745.1 Acutalibacteraceae bacterium | reverse complement strand
GGGCGGTCTTAATTTCCACAGCGCCAAGGTTGGTATTATGCTGGCGGCACAAAAAATGCTCGAAGCAGGTTGTTTAAATATTTAAACAAATGAAAGCGACCCAACTTTTGTTGGGTCGCTTTTTGTTATTACAGTATTTTTGCTTTTGTATTGACTTCGTTTCTGCCGTGGTTGTAGAACTTTCGGTTATCAAGCGCCCACATTTTGTTGGTGTATTCTCCGGTTTCAACCGAGCCGATAGCCTCGGTTAATTCATAAATACGGGCATCCATCAAGTCAAGTTCGCTCAAAAGCTCTGCCTCTAAAAACATCGGTTTTACTGCGGCACCGAATTCAGGCTCCCCGTGGTGGGAAAGCACCATATGCTGAAGCAAAAGTTTTGTTTCCTCGGACGTGCCTAATTTTTCGGCAAAGTTGCCGATTATCATAGCGCCTTTTGCCAAGTGTCCGACTAGGTTACCCTCTAATGAATAGCCACTTGCGGTGCCTGCGTCATTGACGATAAATTCGTCAGTCTTTGCTATATCGTGGAGCATTGCACCTGCAATAAGTAAATCAGCGTTGATGGAAGGGTAAATTTTTGCAACACTTTGAGCCAAACGGACAATGGAAAGCGTGTGATACAATAAACCACCGCGAATTGCGTGGTGCAGTCTGAACGCTGCAGGCCAAAATACCAACTTTTCCTTATATTCGTTATATATTGCTACAACTATATTTTTGATTTCGGCGTTTTCGATGTTTTCGGCAATCAGCATTAATTCCGAAAACAACTGCTCACCGCTAACATCAGTAGAGGGAACAAAGTCCGACGGGTCGACACCGTCTGTCGGTATTGCTTTGCGGATTTTTTCAATTCTTAATTGGTCAACGCCGTTATAAGGACTTACAGTGCCACGCACCTTAACGATAGTCCCCGGTTCAAAAACGCCCTGCACTTCCTCGTGATAGTCCCATAATTTTGAAGAAATTTCACCGGTTTTATCGCTTAAAATCAAATCAAGATACGGCATACCTTTAGCAGTAACTTTTCGTTCGGCAGATTTGACCATCAAAAAGACGTCGGTAGCGCCGTTAATTCCGAAATCCATATATTAAATCCTCTTTTCGATTGTTATTATAAGATTATTATACAACACTAAAAAAGATTTGTAAAGCAAAATAAGAACCGCTCAAATTATTACATTTGAGCGGTTTTAATGTTTTAATTATGCTTGTTCGTCAAATTTTACGGGTGTTCCGCCTAACTCGTCAGACTTGAATGCGGCTACCATAACCTTCATTACACGGCGAACTTGTTCTAATTTTACCAACTGAGGCTCGATACCGTCAATTGCTTTTACCAAATTTCGATAGAAATCGTGAACGTCGCTCAAAGGTTTTTCAACTTCGTATGTATCAGTGGTGATTTCGTCACGCGGTGCCATTGTTTTGGTGATGCCTGCGGCGGTCTGTACCGGCAAAACATCGTTTTCGTGCCATGCTTTGCACTTTACAACCTTTGCCTTTTCACGCCAATCTGAAATCAAGGCAGTACCGTTTTTGCATTGCATATAAAATCTCGGAAGCGCGATAAAGTTAAATGTACCAACTTCAATAAAGGCAGTTTTGCCGTCAACGAATTTAATGTTAAGTTTAAAGCCGTCGTCAACCTCGTCGTTGGTTATATGAGAGCAGTTGCAGGTAACGGTGTCAATATCGCTTGTGATGAGGAACAACATCTGGTCGATAAGATGCACGCCCCAGTCAAGAATCATACCGCCACCAAATTCTTTTTGGCAACGCCAGTCACTCGGAATTCCGCGCGAACCGTGAATACGCGATTCAACATTGATAACTTCACCGATGTCGCCCGACTCAATAATTTTCTTCATTCCCAAGAAGTCAACGTCCCAACGGCGATTCTGGTGAACGGTGAAGATTTTGCCGCTTTCTTTAGAGGCGGCAATCATTCTGTCAAGAGCCTCCACCGACATTTCAACCGGTTTTTCGCAAACAACGTTTTTGCCTGCTTTCAGAGAGCGTACAACAATATCTTCATGAACGTCGTTAGGTGTTGCGCAAACCACGATATCAACGTTAGGGTCGGCTAAAACAGCCTCAAAGGACTCATAAACGTGGATACCTTTACTGCGAGCATATTCGCAACGGGCTTCTTTAATATCATAAATACCGGCCAAAGACACAACGTCGCTTTTTAAAGCGTGGTCACCGTGCCAACCGCCCTGTCCGCCAAATCCGATAATAGCAATATTCTTTTTCATTTGAATTACCTCACTGAAAATCAAGGTGTTAAATATATGCACTCAAAATCCCTCATGCAGAATTTCGAGTGAAGTGTGCCACCGTCAAAAGACGGTGGCGTATGAAAGTTTAAAATTAAACTTCAGGAATAACGATTTCGATTTCCTTGCCCAAAGCTGCCGACTTGTTGATACCGTCGATAATAGCCTGGTTGATAACGATTTCGCTTGAAGGAACAGTAGCCTTGCCGCCTTCTTTAATAGCGTCAACAAAAGCACGTAACTTCTGAGTGAAAAGGCCAACCTTAGTAGGAATGAGGGGAACTTCATACTGAACAGAGCTACCTGCAACTGTTTTATAAACGGTCAACGGTTTATTAAACTCACCGTTCCAGCATTCAGTAGAAGGAATTCTCAAGCCACCTTCGGTACCGAGGATAAGTGCGTCACCGCAGGTATCCATATGCTCTGCCCAAGAAATTCTAAAGTCAAGAATAATATCGTTTTCCAAACGTACAAAAGCAGCCGCAAAGTCATCAACACCGAACTTTTCAGCATATTCGGGGTGAGTAGGATAGTAGTCAGGACGGGTTCCGAAGAAGTTAGAGGTGTAACCGGAAACGGTTAACGGCTTCGGATAACCTACTGCGTTAAGAAGCATATCGAGTGAGTAAGAACCGATATCACCTACTGCACCGATACCGCCGGTTTCCTTCTCAATAAATGTGGTACCGAACGGGGTGGGGATACCGCGACGACGTCCGCCACCTGCCTGCAAGTAGTAAACCTTACCAAGCTCGCCACTGTCAACAATTTTCTTAATCATCTTCATGTTCTCACTCATTCTGGGCTGGAAGCCGATGGTGAGAATTTTGCCGGAAGCTTTTTCAGCCTTCATAACCTCGATAGCCTCATCCAAAGTAACGGTGAAGGGCTTTTCGAGCATTACGTTTACGCCGTGGTTCAAAGCATTGATAGCCGGACCTGCATGCTGACAGTTGTAAGTACAGATAGAAACACCGTCAAGGTCTTTCTCTGCATCTAAAAGTTCTGCATCGCTACCATAGAAATGAATATTCTCAACATCTAAGCCGTGCTTCTTTGCAAAAGCTTCTGCCTTGCCGGGTACGATGTCAGCCAAAGCAACAACTTCAACGTCGGGCATATTTTTGTAGCAGCTAATATGAGAATCAGCAATCCAACCGGTACCGATAATACCGATTTTTACTTTTTTGCTCATATCAATTTCTTTTACTTCTTGGTTTTCTTTAAAAGCGTCTAAACCTGCCATAATGATAACCTCCAAATTAAATTTAAATTTTATTTACTAAAACCGGGACATTTATCCGCGGTAAAAGTGCAAATTAAAGTGATTTAATATACTTAATGCTCATTTCGGCACATTCCATAGAGGTTTTACCCATAGAAGGGTTATCCTGCTCTACGATAACTGCCTCGGCGCCTGCCTCTTCGGCAGCAGCCAAAATAGAAGCAACGTCCTGAACGCCGTAACCTACGGGGCGAAGTTCAAACGGAACTGCCGGAGTTTCGGTGACTTCTTCAACCTTACCACCGTCAATCAATCCGTACATATTGTTGGATTTAGAACCGACAAAGTCTTTAATATGTACCAACGGTGCACGACCGGTGTATTTTTTAACGTAAAGGGAAGGATTCTCACCGCCTACGTTTGCCCAACAGGTGTCAATCTGAGTCTGTAAGTCAGCAGGGTCGGTCTCGGCATAGAGAATGTCGAGTTTATAATCGTCGCCGACCTTCTTAAACTCAAAATCGTGGTTGTGGTAGCAGAGAACCATATCATATTTACGAAGTTCTTTGGCTACAGTTTTAATGTTCTCGAGGAATTCAGCATATTGTTCACCGCCGGGCAAGAACTTGCCGTCCATCCACGGAATAACCATATATTTGCATCCGATGTCATGATAGGTCTTAACAACGCCTGCAACGTCAGGCAAAACAACGTTAAGTCCTACGTGTGCAGAAAGGGGAGTTACGCCGGCTTCCTTACAGATAGCCTTAACTTCTTCTGCAGAGTGACCGTAGATTCCTGCGAATTCTACAATGTCATAGCCCATTGCACCGATAGCTTTGATAGTACCGGCAAAATCTTTCTCCAGATAATCTCTTACAGAGTATAACTGGATGCCTAAAGGTAACTTTGACATAAAAATCCTCCTTATGTTTACAATAGACAAAAATTACATTTTATTAGTGATTTCTGTCTTTTATAGTATAAAATTTTTAAAAATCGAGCTTGATTACCCAATATTTAATCATTCTATACTTGCATTTTACCTTAAAATGTAGTAAAATTCAAGACATAATGAAGAAAAAAATAGACAAATATTGCACTAATTCCTAATCGGCGTAATTTACAATAATTGGGTTAATAAGGGGGTATTAGGTATGTATTTTAAGTTTGAAAGAAAAAAGAATGCGTATGATGTAATTAAAAGTAAGCATTTGTCGTCCTTACCGCATTTGCATGAACATATTGAAATCGTATTAATGAAAAGTGGCGCTTCAATTGCCAATGCAGACATTATTTCCGAAACTGTTGAAACAGGGGATTTATTTATTGCGTTTCCAAACCAAGTGCATTACTATTTAGACCAGGTTTCGCTGCTTGATGCTCCGGTTTTAATAGTTTCTCCTGATATGACGCCGGAATTTAGCCGTATTTTTAAGACAATGGTGCCTAAAAGTCCTGTTTTGAAAAATGCATATAGCAATCCGCGTGTTATTTCTGCTGTTGAGAGTCTCGTTCAGTGTTCAGCCGAAAGAGGTGAGTATTCCGAAACCGAAGTCAGAGGTTGTATGCTCATTTTGTTAAGCGAACTTTTCAGAAATATGGAAATGGTTGAAAAGGGCAACTACGACCACGACCTTGCTAAAGACATTATTTCTTACTGTTATGAGAACTATAATACAGATATAAGTTTGCAGTCAATTGCCGATGCGTTGCACATCAGTCGTTGTTATATTTCGCGAATTTTCAGTAAAAGATTGCACATCAGTTTTAACGATTACATAAATTCATTAAGAATAAGAAAAGCGTGCGAAATACTTAAAGCGGGCGATATGTCGGTGACCGAGATATCCTATGCGGTGGGTTATAATTCGGTGCGCACATTTGACCGTTGTTTTATGGCGGTCAGAGGTATGACGCCTAAAGAGTATAGAATGAAAGCATTGGAAAAGAAAAGTAAAAATTAGCAAATAAAAACCTGCGTTGCTGATTAGCAACGCAGGTTTTTATTGTTTTAAATCTCTTCAGATATAAAGCCATTGGGTGTTAAAATTAGTCTTTCTTTAAATCCGCATTTTTTTGCGTAATTTATCGCATGGTCTAGGTAATCGCCCAAATTAGTTTTATTGTGGCAGTCTCCGCTTATAACGATTTTACCGCCGAGTTTATAAATTTCTTTTAAAATAAACTCGGCAGGGTAGGGTGAAGTACGGTAACCGCGTGTTATAGCGCCGACGTTGGTTTCAAATGGCTTATCATATTGAATAAGTGATTTTACACAATTCAGTGCCGCCAACTTATAGCGGTCGGTTATAGGTCTTGGATTGGTTTCAATAAACTTTGAAATCAGGTCAATATGACCGATAATGTCGCAGTTGGTTTTATTGACAACATCACTGACGATAGCAAAATATTCCTCGGCAAATTTGTCGAAATCACCGTCAAAGTGTTTTTTGATACGCTCGTCTAATGTTTCGGGCTCAAGGTCGACCGATATATATTCGCCGTTTTTGTATATATAATGCACCGAACCGATTATATAGTCGTAACCCTTTTCGCATTTGGGTGAGTAGTAGTCCTGCTCAAGCCCCAAAAAGATACTCATTTTACCGTTGTACTGCTTTTTTAAGGCGTTGACTTCTTCACGGTATTTTTTTGTGCCGTCCAAAGTCATACAACAATCGTCAAAGTCGACATACGAATGTCCCGTTAAACCGATTGCATCAAAACCTCTTTTATAGGCTTCCGAGACCAAGTCGGCAGGGGTATCCTTGCCGTCGCAGTAGGACGTGTGAGTGTGTAAATCAATCTTTGTCACTTGCCATTTTCTCCTGTTTGACTTTGTGGTCAATAATGTGGCGAGAGGCTAATTCTTTTCTAATATCGTTGACCGAAATGCCGTTTTCGACCATAAGTACCATAACGTGATATGCTAAATCGGCAATTTCATAAACTGTTTCCTTTTTATCATTGTCTTTTGCGGCAATGATAACCTCGGTACATTCCTCACCGACTTTTTTAAGAATTTTATCCAAGCCTTTTGAGAAAAGATAGGTTGTGTAAGAATTTTCAGGCATATCGGTTTTGCGACCGACTAATAGGTCATAAAGTCCGTCCAACGAGAATTCTGATTTATCGTCAGCCTGCCAAACAGTTTCGTTAAAGCAAGAGTCGGTACCCTTATGGCAAGCAGGACCGTCTTTTTCGACCACGACGGTCAAGGCATCGCGGTCACAATCAGCGGTAATTGATACAATGTGCTGATAATTTCCGCTTGTTTCACCTTTTAACCACAATTCCTGACGGCTGCGGCTGTAAAAACAGGTCAAGCCCTTTTCCATAGAGATTTTAAGGCTTTCCTTATTCATATAAGCCAAGGTAAGAACCTTTTTTGTAAAGCTATCAACCACGATTGCGGGGATAAGACCCTTTTCGTCAAACTTCAATTGATTTATATCAAAATTCACTTCCATTTTTATTTCCTCACTGTAATGTTGTTGTTTGCAAGTGTTTCTTTAAGGTCGCTGATTTTTACTTCACCGAAGTGGAAAATCGAAGCGGCAAGACCTGCCGATACTCTGGGTACACTTTCAAAAAGTTTAGTAAAGTGGTCAATGTTTCCTGCACCGCCGGAGGCAATAACCGGCACTTTTACGGCGTCGCAAACGGCTTCGAGCATTTCTAAATCAAAACCTTGCTTTACACCGTCGGTGTCGATTGAGTTTACAACTACTTCACCTGCGCCGTTTCCTACGCAACGTTTAATCCATTCAATTGCTTCCATTCCCGTGTTTTCGCGTCCGCCTTTTGAAAATACGGTAAAGCGGCCGTCAACACGTTTTATATCTGCCGACAAAACAACACACTGGTCGCCGTATTTTTTTGCGGCAGCCTCAATTAAATCGGGATTTTTTATTGCACCTGAATTTACGCTGACTTTATCTGCACCGCATTTCAAAACGCGGTCAAAGTCGTCCAAAGTGTTTATTCCGCCACCAACGGTTAATGGAATAAAGATTTTAGAGGCAACCTCGGTCAAAATTTCGGTGAACAGTTGTCTACCCTCAAAAGAGGCGGTA
>JAZRSW010000068.1:0-8683 GCA_045651745.1 Acutalibacteraceae bacterium | reverse complement strand
GTTTCGGGGTTATTGTTTATGATAATAGCCTCGTAACCTGCATTTTTAATGGTCATAACAGCGTGAACGGTAGAATAGTCAAACTCAACACCCTGACCGATTCTGATAGGACCTGCACCAAGCACAACAATTTTCTTCTTATCGGTCAAAACTGAAGCATTTTCACCCGAATAAGACGAGTAGAAATAAGGAATATATGCATTAGTGTGGCAAGTATCAACCATTCTGAATGACGGGAACATATTATGTGCTTTACGGAAATTGTAAACATCCATTTCACTGCAGTTCCACATACGTGCAACATATTTATCGGAAAAGCCCATTTTCTTTGCGGCAAGTAATGTTTCCTTATCCTCTTTATGAGCCTTTAAGTTTTCTTCCATATCTACTATTTTCTTAATAGATTCCAAGAAGAATTCAGTAATTTCAGTAATCTTATGAATTTCCTCAACCGTTACACCGCGAGCCAACAACTCTGCAATTGCAAAAATGTTGTCAGAACGGAACTCGGTAATATATTTAAGCAATTCATCATTGCTCATATTGTCAAACTTCGACATATAGATGTGGTTAACGCCAATTTCCAAAGAACGAGTGCCCTTTAAAAGTGCTTCCTCAAGGTTAGAGCCGATTCCCATAATTTCACCGGTAGCCTTCATCTGTGTACCGAGTTTGTTGGTAGCGCTTGTGAACTTATCAAACGGGAAACGGGGCAATTTTGCAATAACATAGTCCAACTTAGGCTCGAATGCGGCGTTAGTGTTTGCAATTTTGATTTCCTCCAAAGACATACCAACCGCAATTTTTGCAGTAACACGTGCAATCGGATAACCCGAGGCTTTAGATGCCAAAGCAGAAGAACGGGAAACACGCGGGTTAACCTCGATAAGATAATATTCGCTTGTGTTAGGGTTCAATGCAAACTGAACGTTACATCCACCCTCAATTTTCAACTCTTTAATCAACTTAATAGCGCTATCATTAAGCATTTTCAAATCGTGGTCGCTCAATGTCATAATAGGTGCTACAACGATAGAGTCACCGGTGTGAACGCCGACAGGGTCGATGTTTTCCATACCACAGATGGTAATTGCGTGGTCGTTAGAGTCACGCATAACCTCAAACTCGATTTCCTTATAGCCCTTAACACTCTTTTCAATAAGTACCTGATTAACGGGAGAAAGTTTGAAAGCATTAAGACCAACTTCAACAAGTTCTTCCTCGTTGTAAGCGAAACCGCCACCGGTACCGCCCAAAGTAAATGCAGGACGCAAAACTACAGGGTAACCTATTCTTGCTGCAGCCTCTTTGGCTTCCTCAATACTGTATGTGATTTCAGAAGGGATAACCGGCTCACCGATAGACTCGCAAAGTTCTTTAAACAATTCGCGGTCCTCGGCACGTTCAATACTTTCACTGTTAGTACCTAAAAGTTCTACTCCACACTCTTTTAAAACACCTTTTTTCTCCAACTGCATAGCGAGGTTCAAACCTGTCTGACCGCCGATGCCGGGAACTATAGCATCGGGACGCTCATAGCGGAGAATTTTTGCAATATACTCCAAGGTCAAAGGTTCCATATAAACCTTATCCGCAATGGTAGTATCGGTCATAATTGTAGCAGGGTTAGAGTTGCAAAGTACAACCTCATAGCCCTCCTCTTTCAAAGCCAAGCAGGCTTGAGTGCCTGCATAGTCAAACTCGGCAGCCTGACCGATAACAATCGGGCCTGAGCCGATGATAAGAATTTTTTTCAAGTCTGTTCTTTTTGCCATTTTTAGTTCCTCCAAAGAATTATCTATCTTAAATTAAAATTTCAACCTTATTTATCGCAGTAAACCACTTTACCGTCACAAACGGTCAGTACACATTTACCACACACTTTATCACCCTCAAACGGGGTACTTCTACCCTTAGTTAAAAACTCGTCAGGGTTGACTATATATTCTTTATTTAAATCAAACACCGTAAAGTCGTTGGTTAAAGGCAATCCAAAACGTTTTCTTGGGTTAATTGCCATAAGTTCAATGAGTTTTTCCAAGGTGATAACACCCGTTTTAACAAGGTTTTGGTACATCACAGGGAAGGCTGTTTCCAAGCCTACAACACCCATTGCACTTTTTTCCAATCCCTTGCCCTTTTCCTCGGCACTGTGGGGCGCGTGGTCAGTAGCAATCATATCAATCGTACCGTCTTTCAAACCCTCTATCAATGCAAGTCTGTCCTCACGGCTTCTTAACGGGGGATTCATTTTAAATCTGCCGTTTTGCTGTAAATGACTATCGTCAAGCACCAGGTAATGCGGTCCTGTTTCGCAGGTAACATCAACACCCGCTGTCTTGGCTTTTCTTATAAGCTCAACACTTTCCTTAGTTGAAATATGACAAACGTGATATTTGCAACCGGTTTCCTTTGCAAGTTTTAAATCCCTTGCAATCGGTCCCCATTCACTTTCGCTACATATACCTTTGTGTCCGTTCTTTTTTGCATATTCACCGTCATGAATATATCCGCCGTGTAACAACGAATTATCCTCACAATGTGCGGCAATTATCATTCCGAGTTCTTTTGCCTTAACCATTGCAGAAAACATCATATCTTCACTCTGCACGCCTTTTCCGTCATCCGAAAACGCAGCACAGAAAGGTGCTAAAGCATTCATATCAACCAACTGCTCACCGCGTTCCCCAACAGTGATTGATGCATAAGGATGAACATTTATTTTAGCGTCACTCTCTATAATTTCTATCTGCTTTTTGATGTTTTCAACACTGTCAGGCACGGGATTTAAGTTGGGCATTGAGAACACATCACTGTATCCTCCCCTTGCTGCAGCCATAGTTCCCGACGAAATAGTTTCTTTATAAAAAAATCCCGGCTCTCTAAGATGTACATGTACATCACAAAAAGCCGGAAAAATAACACAATCAAAAATGGAAATAGAGGCACTGCCACCGACAACGTTTATAGCGAAATCATCGGCTTTTGAGAGCTTACCTGTTCTCATGTCATAGCAGTTTTTAAACTTAACTTCCATTATAACTCCTAAATAAAAGCCTCACCACGACGGCAAGGCTTGAAAATCACGTCCGAAAAAGCGGCTAAATTTCAAAAATCTTACCGACCTTGAGGCCTCAAAGATTTATTTTTAATATGATACCACAAGCAGTACCCTTTGTCAAGATTTTTTTAGTCACTTCTTATTTAATTTTAGTAAAAAACGAAGACATTTTTGTCTTCATAAAATGCACTGACCAACAGTATAATTTATGCCAGTAAAAACCCTTTTTTCTTGCCACAAAAACAGTAAACTGTCCGCCCAAACCAACACCGCTTGCGGTTTTGGAACAAGTTGCAAATTCATCTGCCGTAACCTCTGCTTTTATTAAAACATTTCGGTCGGATTTACTCATATTCTTATCGTCAAACGAGTTTGCCAATGCAGAGTACACATTTTTTATGTAATACAAATCGCAAAAGGCTTTAACTTCGCTGTCAGCCGTTTCACAAAAACTTTTAAGTTCTACCGCGCGCTTTTTAAGGTCACCCAACTTTCGCGGATTGTACGCCTTCGTGATACTGCCTGACGGTCTTTGCATATAGTGATAAAAGCATTTATCAATTACAGTAACTTTGCAGGTTACTTTTAAAAACGACAACACAAATGCCGTATCTTCAAACAACTCGCCTAACGGGAACTGAATATTATTCCCCATTATTACAGAACGTTTAAAAAGTTTATTGCAACAAGTGTCAAAAATGTATTTTGATTTTAATCCTATGAGCCCCTGAAACAACTCCTCGCGGGTGTTATATGTGGCGTTAGGCTCAAAAAACAAAACAGTGCTTACCGTTCCGTCTTTTAAAACGGTATCGTGATAATAACCTGAAATACACAAATCACTGCCGTCACGTTCAACCGCTTTAAGCATTGTTTCATAGCAATCAGTATCAAGGGTATCGTCTGCATCACAAAATGCAACATACTCACCCTTAGCTTTGCTCAAACCGACGTTTCGTGCATTTGCAAGACCGCCGTTTTCAATATTAACCACCGTAACACGAGGGTCATCGGTCGCTAACTGCGAGGCTATTGTGAGCGTTTCGTCACGCGAGCCGTCGTTCACAATAATCAGTTCCAAATCTTTAAAAGTCTGGTCTAAAACCGATTTTGCGGCAGTTTTTAAAAAATCTTCGGCATTATATGCACAAAGAATAACACTTAATTTTTTCATTAATGTTTAAACTTTCCGTCTGCGGCGTTTTTAAGGTGAGCACCGTAAGGTGATTTTCCGTAACGCTCCGCCGACTCTAATAGTTTTTCTTTGGTAATCCAACCGTTTTCGTATGCAATTTCCTCAATCGCGGCAATTTTCACTGACTGACGGCTTTCGATGACCTTAACAAACTCGGTTGCTTTACTCAAAGCGTCAACAGTGCCGGTATCAAGCCAAGCAAAACCTCTGCCTAATGTGATAACGTCAAGCGAGCCGTCCTCTAAATACATACGGTTTAAGTCGGTAATCTCCAACTCGCCGCGTTTTGAGGGTTTAATCTTTTTCGCAAATTCACACACGCGGTTATCATAAAAATAAAGACCTGTTACACAGTAGTTAGACTTGGGATTCTCGGGCTTTTCCTCAATAGAAATTGCCTTTCCGTTTTCATCAAACTCAACAATACCAAAACGCTCGGGGTCGGTAACGTAATAACCGAAAATAGTTGCGCCGTTTTCCTTTGAAGCCGCCTGCTTTAATGTCTTTTGGAAACCGTGACCGTAGAAAATATTGTCACCCAAAACCATTGCACAACTGTCGCCCGCAATAAACTCCTCACCTATCAAAAATGCTTGTGCCAAGCCATCGGGAGATGGTTGTACTTTATAGGAAAGGTTAATTCCATAGTCCGAGCCATCACCGAGCAAACGCTCAAAATTAGGTAAATCGGTCGGAGTTGAAATTATAAGTATATCGCGAATACCGGCAAGCATAAGCGCAGACAACGGATAATAAATCATCGGCTTATCGTAAACCGGCAAAAGTTGTTTGGAAGTAACCATAGTAAGCGGATAAAGGCGCGTACCCGAACCGCCTGCAAGAATAATACCTTTCATAAAAGGACTCCTTTAAACCACTTTTAGTGTTTAATGTTAGGGAACAATCCCCTCGGGCGCTTTGTTAACTACGGGGTCTGCACCTTCTAAAATTTCGTCGGTGACTAAGGTTGTATATGCCTTGTTGATTATAACAGCGGTTGTGGGCTTATCATTTGAATCGGTATCGACTGCCGAAATAGCGTCAACAACGCTCATACCCTTGAATACTTGAGCAAAAACAGAGTGTCCGCCGTAACCGCCCTTGAATGCACCGTCAAGATGAATATTACCGCCACAATTTTTGTAAATCTCCCAAGCCTCATCCGAAACCAAATCGCTTAAAATCATATTTTTGCCGATATATTGGTCAATCACAGCCTTAACATAAGCGTCTGCATCTGCATATTGGGTAAGCTGTGATTTATACTGTTCATATTCAGCCTTCAATGCATCTGCATTAGAACTTTCAAGCTGAGCATAAATCGAACTATAATTGTAATCAGCCTTTAAAACAGGAGAGCTGTTTTGGTTAATAAAGAACTGACTTCCGTTAGTACCAACACCGGCATTTGCCATTGAAAGCGAGCCACGGATATTTAAAAGGTTAGCGTTGAATTCATCCTCGAACTCACCGCCCCAAACAGAAGTACCACCCCTGCCTGTTCCCTCAGGGTCACCGCCCTGAATCATAAAACCGTCAACAACGCGGTGGAAAGAAATGCCGTTATAATATCCTGCCTCTACAAGACCTACAAAATTGGTGACGGTTATAGGTGCACTATTAGGGAATAAACGCATATAAATATTACCCATTGTGGTTTCAAAAACGACAATTTTTTCACCAACCGCGGGCAACTCCAACTGAAAACCTATCGCGTCATCAGTACGTGAGCCGTTTTCACCAACTGCTACAAACTGAGGCTTTTCGGGAGGATTTTCGGGCAATTTACCCATTGTACTCTCCTCTGTCTTTTCACCGCAACCGACAAAGCAAAATACCAGGCAGATACATAACAAAAGAGCTAAAAACTTTTTCATAAAGATACCTCTTATTATTTATTGAATATCAATGGAAATAATTTTAACATCCTCTAACGGACGGTCAGCACCGTTTGTCTTAACCGAGGCAATTTTTTCGACGATATCCATTCCGTCAAAAACCTGACCGAAAACGCTGTGTCTGAAATCAAGCCAGGGTGTACCACCGACCTCGCTATAAGCTTTAACGGTATTTTCAGGAAAACCGCGGTCAGCCATTCCACGCATCTGCTCTAACATACCGTCGGGAACTTCACTTGCTTCTACGATAAAGAACTGACTTCCGTTGGTATTAGGGCCTGCATTTGCCATTGACAATGCACCGCGGATGTTATGAAGTTCGGGATGGAACTCATCTTCGAACTTTTCGCCGTAAATACTCTCACCGCCACAACCTGTACCGGTCGGGTCACCGCCCTGAATCATAAAGTCTTTAATAACGCGGTGGAAAATAAGACCGTCATAATAACCATTTTTAGCGTGAGTTACAAAATTTTCAACAGTACGGGGAACTTTGTCTTTGAAAAGACGGATTGAAATATCACCCAAGGTTGTATGCATTACTGCAACAACTTCACCGCTTTGCGGCTTGTCTAACTGATTAAAACTCATAATTTGAAGTCCTTTCATAAAGCCCATAACGAGCCTATTTTATCTTTACATCTACCATTGTACTAAATTTTATGGCATTTTACAATAACAAATTGTAAATTTTATTTTCACCACAGTAAAACGCCGTATTTTATATGAATCCTATATAAACAAAACGGTTGGCTTTTACACCAACCATCCTTTTGTATTTAACTAATTTGTCAAGACAGAGAAACATCCCCTATTTATCCCATTGATTCACTGCAACAACTCTTTTTTCAAGCTCTTTTATCAGTATCTCGGAATCTTTCGGTGAATTTTTCTGTTCTTTTGAATTATTTATAAGTGAGGAAAACCAAGCAACCAAAATCATGAGGAAAAACATAATTTTATATATATTAAACTCATACTTAACCGTAAATACAACAGCTAAAATCGTACTTATTATACTTATTATTATAAAAATGTAATTAGATACATTATTGAACTTACTGAAAGCTGTATAATAGGTCACATACGTTTTGCCGTCTTGCCGAACAACTTCACCGTAAAGATAAGTTGAACTGTCATCTCTCCTTCTTGAAGAATTAGTAATATTAATTTTCCCTTTTTTAAAGCAGGTAAATACGATTTGTCTTTCACCGCTTATTTCTTCTGTGCAAAGGCCTTGCAACTGCATAAACTTATCTATTGCATCTTCTTTTGTGGTAAAAATCTCATATTTGCCTTGGCTGATTTTCTTCATCCCATCACCAACCTTTAGTATATTACAAAATAAATGCTTTTTTCCAGAACACCGGGACGATTCTCTATGTTATTCGTCTATACCAATAAAGTTTTTATCCTCTTACTTATATTTTACAGACTTTTCACCCATTTTACAATACAAATTTCTAAAAGTTGTAATTTTTTCTTGTTAAATCACAAAATGTATGGTATAATGCTTCATAGATACACAAAAACTGCCGAAAATGGCAGAATTGGAGTGATAAAAAATGAAATGTCCGTACTGTTCATTTGAAGAAAGTAAAGTTATTGATTCCCGCCCTACCGATGAGGGCGAACGTATCCGCCGTCGTAGAGAGTGCTTAAACTGCCAAAAGCGTTTCACTACATACGAGATTATCGAAAGCTTGCCTATCGTTGTTATTAAAAAGGATAAATCTCGCGAAGTGTTTAACCGCGACAAGCTTATCAACGGTATGTTAAAGGCTTGCGAAAAGCGTCCTGTTTCGATTAACGATATTGAAAGAGCTGTTGACGATATCGAAGTAAAACTTCAGAATTCACTCGACCGCGAGGTCACTTCCGATAATATCGGTGAGTTGGTTATGGAAAAACTCAAAGGTCTTGACGAGGTAGCTTATGTACGTTTTGCAAGCGTTTACCGTCAGTTTAAAGACTTGAGTACATTTATGGAAGAATTAAACAAGCTTTTAAAAGACAAATAATTCAGAAATTTTAAAAATAATCCTTGACAACGTAAAGTTCTTATAGTAAAATACTTAACGTTGTCAGCAATGCTGTTATGGCTCAGGTGGTAGAGCACATCCTTGGTAAGGATGAGGTCGGCAGTTCGAGTCTGCCTAACAGCTCCAAAACGAAAAAGCACTTCGAAAGAAGTGCTTTTTTGTTTTGTGTTTGTGTCCTAAAGGACACAACATCGTTTTGCAGTGTAACTACAAACATCATTTGACCGCTTGGGCAACATCATTGTCCGCTTCCGGACACAAAAAGATGAGATGCTAGCATTTATGACAATTAGTTAAAAAATTTAAGTTTGCGACTCTAAGCAACCCAACAACTCAATAATTTTAATTAATAAAATTAAGATTTTTGGCTCACCTGCTCGTAATTTTCATAATTTTATTATGTTTTCTTACTCAAAAACTAACCTTTTTTAAGTGGCGGGTGAATTTTGTAACATTTTGGGCGTTTTTGGTTGACAAATGCTTTAAA
>JAZRSW010000067.1:0-51188 GCA_045651745.1 Acutalibacteraceae bacterium | reverse complement strand
GCATTGTTCAAAGGGTACGTACATAAGGTCTTTGGCTGATGATATTGGAAAGTTTCTTGGTTGCGGTGCTACGATAACATCATTAAGGCGTACCGATGCCGCAGGCTTTTCGATTGAGCGTTGCTTTACGTTAGAGCAGATAGAGGCTGACCCCGAAGGGTGCTTACTGTCACCCGATATGGCTGTACCTCAATTTAAAAGTGTGATAATCGCACCAACTCAAGGCAAACGTTTTTTAAACGGTGCGGCGTTGAGTGTTGACCGACTGAGATTCCCAGATGATGCTAAAGACGGTGAACTTTTTAAAATATACTCTGAGGGTGAATTTTTAGGTCTTTCGGAATACAAACAACAAACAAGAGAACTCACTACAAAATGCGTTATTAAGGAATAAAAAACACTAAATCAAAAAGGAGGCGGTAACAGTGAAAAGTAATGGAGTTGCAGTAGCGTTAGGCACTTTTGACGGACTTCATAAAGGTCATATGTTGGTTCTTAATGCGGCATTAAGTTTTGAAAACTTGACACCGGTTGCCGTAACCTTTTTAGAGCCTCCAAAGCGCAAAACAAAAGACGAATTTGTGCCGATGTTGTTATCGGCAGAAGAAAAGATTTTGAATTTAAAGAAAATTGGCTTTAAAGAAATTTTTGTATTAGACTATGACGAGGTACACGACCTTTCACCGATTGACTTTTTGAATATGCTTTTTGAAAAGTTTGATGTAAAGGCGGTTGTGTGCGGGTTTAATTACTGTTTTGGTCAAGGTGGCAAGGGTGACGCGTTGGTTTTAAGCGACTATTGCCGTCAACACAATGCCGAGTCGGTCATTGTTCCCGATTTTACAATTTCGGGACAGACTGTTTCCTCGTCGCGTATTCGTGAACTCATAAGAAACGGCGATGTAAGCTTTGCAAATATGCTTTTGGGTTACCCGTATTCATTTACAAATGAGGTCATACATGGTGAGGAAAGAGGACGCAAAATGGGATTCCCGACCGTGAATATACAGTTGGACGAAAATTTAGTGCTCCCAAAATTCGGTGTTTATGCTTCGTCGGTGGTTATTGACGGCAAAAACTTTGCCGCCGTTACCAATATCGGCATAAGACCGACGTTTTT
Source organism: Acutalibacteraceae bacterium (assembly GCA_045651745.1). GTDB lineage: Bacteria > Bacillota > Clostridia > Oscillospirales > Acutalibacteraceae > UMGS172. Next base: position 50,068 of record JAZRSW010000067.1, on the reverse strand, counting down.
ATTGAAAAAACCGATAAGTGAAACCTATATAATTGACTTTGACGGTGATGTTTACGGTAAAACCGTAACGGTAAAACTGTTAAAATATATCCGCGAGGAAAAATGCTTTGACGGGCTGGACTCATTAAAGCAAGCAATAGAAGAAGACAAAAAGATATCAGCAGGCGTTTTTCGTGATAATATCGCGAAGTCTAATGCTGAACAGTAAAAGAAGGAGAACAATATGAACATTTGGCATGACATTAGTCCAAAGAGAATAACACCTGATGATTTTATGGTGGTTATTGAAATTGAAAAGGGAAGTAAATGCAAGTATGAACTTGACAAGGAAACGGGCGTACTTATGCTTGACCGTATTCTTTATACCGCAACTCATTATCCTGCAAACTATGGATTTATTCCTCGTACTTTTGCTGATGACGGTGACCCTCTTGACGTGCTTGTACTTTGTTCGCAAGAACTTAATCCTATGACAATCGTTCGTTGTTATCCGATTGGACTTATTACTATGATGGATAACGGTCACTATGATGATAAAATCATTGCTATTCCGTTCAGTGACCCGTCTTATAATGAGTATACCGACATCAGTCAGATTCCCAAACATATTTTTGATGAAATGAGTCATTTCTTTAAGGTTTACAAGGAACTTGAGGGTAAGGAAACCGCAACAGAGGTTAATGATGCGAGTTCAGCAGAAGACGCAAAACGAATTGTCGAAAAGGCAATAAACGGATATATCGAAAATTATTGCAGATGATAAATCAAATTAAAAACGCCTTTGCAGTTTTACTGCAAAGGCGTTTTTTGTAAAATGTTAGTTATCAATCAGTTTATCTTCAATACCCAATCCGGTAGTAAAGAACAAAAGTATCATTCCGGTTTGCACCCAGACAAACGTGGTATCCATCAGTCCGTAAAGCGAAACGGCAATTCCAACCGCCAATATAAAGGCTGAAATCGAGCGGTCTTTACCTTCGATTTTGAGTTGTTTTCGAGTTTCAAAAAGCGAAGTGTAGAACCTTACAACAGCAGTGGTGATGATTGACACACCTACAACACCGTGGCACAAGAAGCCGTCTAAAATCATACTGTGGGACATTGAGGCAGGATAAATCACCTGTGTATTTTGAAGGCGGTTATACATAAGCTTATAGGTATAAAATCCTCTGCCAAAAATAGGTGAGGCTTTAAACTGTTCAATTGCAAAATTCCAAATTTGTAGGCGGTTGTCGATTGTGGCAGAAAGCTCATCAAGGCGGTGAATCATATTAGGAATAAGCAAAATTGTTGCGACGCCGATTACCACGATTGAGCAAAATATAGCTAAAAGCTTATAGTTTTTTAAAAATATGAGCATTAAAAGTATGCCAATAATGGCAACTAACCAAAGGCTCATACTTCCTGAAATGTAAAGACCTAATGCTAAAACAATAGCGGCACAATAATAAAACCAAACACGTTTTGCTTTGGTGGCGGCTTTAAAAGCGCAAATCAATACACAAAAGGTTAAAGCTGTGCCGAAAAAGTTTGGGTTGGTGAAAAATGCTTGGCTTCGATAGTCAGGTACATTGCGGTTAACGATAAACTCAATTACCGAATGAATAGTTGCCATCAATCCGCCAATTACAACGGTATCAAGTAATTTTTCAAAAAACGGCCTTGTTATAATACTGCGGGCGGCGGCAGAAATGCCCAACATTGCGGCAAAAACACAGGTGCGACGAAAGCCTAAATAATTTTGGTTAAATAACGCAACTATCGCGGTGACAGTAAGGAATGTAAATGCCAAGGACGAGCCTTTATATTTTAAAAGACTGTTTCTAAAAAACGGCCAACACAATCCTAACAACGCCGTTATAACGATTAAAATCGCAACGTAAGCATAAGGCAAATACAACACTAAAGCAATTAAAAGTAAAGCCATTTTAAGTAGTTTTTGCCCGAATTCGTCATTATTAATGATTGCCTTTATAGGTTTAATCACCTAAAAGACCTCACTTTCGCAACAACACCCGAAATTACGGCAAACAAAATCTCAAATCCGCCGACGGTTAATGTGTTTATAAGATTTAATTTTGATGTAATAACCAAGGTGGCAAGCAACACTGCGCCTAAAACGGCAGCAATTACAAATAATGCCGTCATAATACGATAGGTGGTGTTAAGTTTGATTGCAGAGGTAACAGCCGAGAAGAAACCGCAAATGTTTTTGCCGAAAGCGGCAGGTGATGAACAGTCTTCAACCTTGGTAGTTGTTTGTTCATAAGTAGTTCTGCCATTGTGATTCATAATCTTGAGCGCATCGTCGGTAAGACCAAAATAATCGCAAATCATAGCGCTGGAAGTGTTGGGGTCTTTGGGGTCAACAACAACAGTCATACCTGTATTACAAAGAGCCTGAAGGTGTGCAGCAACCTCGGGGTCTGTATCGTATCTTACGATAAACAGTAAGCAAGGCTTACCGTCAATTGCAATATAAACGGGGAAATAACCTGCGCGCAAAATCTTTTGGTCAACCGATGCGGGAGGAACAGACACATTATGTCCTTGCATAAGGTTGCGGTTGCCGATAAGTATGGTACGCTCGCCAATCCAACCCGAAATACCCATTTTGTCTTCGTACTGAACGCCGTTGACCTTGGGTTTGTTGAGTTTATATTCATTACCGATAATAGCTTTGAAAATACTACTTAAAGGACTGTTGGCGGCTTCACTAACGGCACCTGCATCAAGCAAGGTTTTGCCGATTTCGTTTTCGCCCAACGTTTTCATATTGTAAAGACTTACTGAGCCTTCAGGGAAAAGGTCGGACGAACTTACGGCAACCAAATTTGCCAAATTAAGTTCGTAAGCGCCCTTATATCCTGCTAGCATAGCGCCTAAATCGTTGGCTTTAGAGGACGCAAAGTACATCGGCAATTCACAGGTAAACAAGCACGAAGCAGGGAACATACACAAAAGCACTAAAGAAGCAACGGTTAAGCCCAAACCGAAGTTGAGCAATAAACCTACTGTGAGTAACGAAATAACCGATAAAACTACTGCAACGATAAGCAACGTTTTTACTTTAAGGTCAATAGGGCTTGCGTATTCACAAGACTTTATATAATTTTTGATGTTGACGGCTTTACGGTCGCAAAGTACAATTGCCTCGGACTCTACAGCGCCTGAAGATATAGTTTGAGCATTTTTGCCCGAAATTGATATAATTGCGCGCTTGTCATCGGAGTTTGCAATTAATTTCAATCCTTTTAAAACGCGTGATGCTTTCAAAAGGTGGGTAAGACGGCAAGTAGAAAGTAAAATTACACCCGCAATTGCCAAACCGTCATATTTACCGTCGAAAACAAAGGTAGAAACAAGCGTTTGTATGAGTAAAACACTCGAAGTTACAGCAATAGCCGAGTCGAATCCCATACGTCCTTTGAAAAAGTTTTTCAAGTCAAAGAAAACGGAGTAATTTACTAAAAGTGTTGCCACAAACGCGACGACGTTAACAGTTCTTATGCTTGAAGCGGACATAAGACCGTTAAACAACGTTGCAAACAAAAGCATTATTGCCAAAGCAATAAAAGAGAATACGGTTAATGTTTTATGGCTTGACTTTTCAACCGAAAGTTGCGACAAAAGTTTTGAAGCGTCGTCGAGATTATTGTAGTCCTCAATATCTTTTAATTCGGGGTCGTTGGTTTCATAATAAGGTGTATCGTCAAGATAATCTTCTTCATCATCAAGGTCAACTTCTGTCTCATAGCCTTGCGCCTTCATTTCGTCGTCGGCACGTTTGGAAATAATATCATCGAGGTTGCCGAACATAATTGTTCTATCTTCGGCAATGATAGTATCTTGTGTGACCTTGGGCTTAACAAATTCAGTACCCTCAACGTCGCCGTCGGGAGTTTGCTGAATTACTGCGCCTTTGACAATTTTTCCGTAAACCTTTACATCACTGTCAACAGTGGGTATTACGGTTGTGTGAGCCATATCGTCAGCTGGTGCGGTAGGTATTTCTTCAACCTCAACCTTGCGTTCGGTTTCGGTTGGGAGTTCACTTTCTGTAATTGTTTCGGGTTCTGTTTTAACTTCGGGTTCTGTTTTTACAGTATCTGCAACCGTTTCGTCGGCTTTACCACGTAACATTCTGATAATTTCATCAACCGAACGGGCAGAAGAGGTTTCCTGAACGGGTTTTTGCTCAAGGACAGGTTCTGGCTTAACCTCTAAAACGGGTTCAGGTTTTACTGTATGATGAGGGGCGTCGTCTTCTACCGATGCTTTTTCAACGGCAACACGGCAACGCTCCAAAAATGCATCACTGAAAGCCGAATGGGCAGGAGTGGTGGTTTTTGCGGTATGCGCCAAAACCTTTTCATTAGGCACTTCAACCGTTGGTTTTACTATGGTTGGGGTGGCGGTTTCAGGCTTGGGCTCTTCGGTTTTAGCGGTTGCCCAGGAAGGCACGTAATCGTCCTCAATCGCGGTTTCTTTGGGCTGTTGCTTACGTTCTTTGATACGCTCGTAAACCGAGTTGGGCTCCGTATGTTCCATAACGATAGTTTTAGCCTTTTTTGCGCCCGAAAGTTCATCGGCAGTTAGTGCATGCGGTGCCTGAATACTGCGGTTACCAATATTATGCACCTCACTTTTACGTTTGTTTAAAGGCACAAGAATATCGTCTTCATCAGAAAAGAGGTCGTTATTATGAAGACTGTCAAATTCATTTTCACGGTTTTTACCGAAAATACCCATATCCCAAAATCTCCCTTAATTTTTAATACCCTGTTTTTGCCTTGCGGCTTCATACATTAAAACACCTGCGGCAACCGAGGCGTTGAGCGAATTGATTTTACCTGCCATTGGTAAAGATACGATAACGTCGCAACTTTTTTTGACCAATGGACTTACACCGCGACCTTCCGAGCCGATAATAAATGCGCAAGCGCCTCTGTAATCGACCGAGCACCAACTTTGACCGTCCATATCGGCGGCGTAAAGCCACAAGCCTTTTTCTTTAAGTTCCTCCAAGCAGGCGGTAATGTTGGTAACTCTTGCAACGTGCATATACTCTAACGCGCCGGCGGCAGATTTTGCAACAACTGCATTAAGCGATGCACTGCGGTGTTTCGGAATGATAATTCCGTGAACTCCGCAAGCCTCGGCGGTACGGATGATTGCGCCCAAGTTATGCGGGTCCTCAATGCCGTCGCAAACGATAATGAAAGGTGCTTCGTTTTTTTCTTCGGCAAACTTTAAAATATCGTCAACCGAGCAATATTCGTGCGAGGCAACTACAAGCGCTACTCCTTGGTGTGAAGCACCGCCACTCATAAAATCGAGCTTTTGAGGTGCGACCTCTTTAACCGGTATTTTACGCTCACGGCATTTTGCAACAATTGCTCTCGTAGAACCGTTTTGTGCGCCGTGTGCGATAAGCAGTTTGTCAATTTCACGTCCTGAACGCAAAGCCTCCATAACAGGATTACGTCCGACTATAACATCGGTAAACTTCGGTTCTTCGGACTGTGTATTATTTTGTTCAATAAAATCAGCCATAGTTAATTTCCTTTTATGTATTCATTGCCGGTCAATGCCTCATATGAAGTTTTGACGGCTCCTTCACTCATATCACACTCTAAGTAGAAAGCGGGGACAGATTGCAAGAATTTATCCAACAAATCGACCAACATTAAAGTGTTTTCTTCTTTTTTTGATGCCAATGTTTGCTGCATTAAAAAAGGTACGGTCTCGGTCGGTGTTGCCTTGCGGATTTTGTTAACTTTTCCGCGGTTTAAAAGCACAAGGCCGCCCACGGGCACTGCTATATCTGTGCTGTCATTGTTTTTTCCACTCCAAGGAGTACCAACCGCATAAAACACGCCGTTTCTTAACATAATCGCGGGTTTGTCGTCGTTAATCATCGTGACATCGGAAAGATATTTTTGCCAAAGGGACGTGTGAGTTGACTTACCGGTACCGCTGTTGGCTGTGAAAATATAAGCCTTTCCATCTTTCGCGATAGTTGAGGAATGAAGCATAAATCCGCCGAATTTCAAAAGGTTATAATAAAACATACTGCCCGTTGCAATATATTCAATATCCTCGGGGGTTATAGACGGATTGTTTTTAAAAGCATTGTTCAAGCGTTCTTCTTCGGGAATGACATTAATGTCGGGCGTGCCCTCAAAGTTATAACGGTACTTTTCAAGACAGTTTTCAAGTTTTCGGAATCTTACGCCGACTTCAACTTTTAAATCGGCAATAAGGCATCGAATAATCTTCAAAACTCTCCCTCCAAACATAATAAGTCTATTATAATATATATAATATATCTTTCTTATTAAAAAGTCAATGCATTTTGACAGGCAAATAGCAGGTAAATTATTGATAAAAAATCATAGTTTGATTAAAATTTGAGATATTCGGTCAACAATAAGAATATAACATTTTAAGAAAGCGGGTTTTAAGATGATTGTTGACGTAAAAGGTATGGAAGTTTTAGACTCAAGAGGCAATCCAACCGTTGCGGCAGAGGTTACTTTGAGTGATGGAATTCGTGCTTTGGCAATTTCTCCGTCGGGCGCGTCTACGGGAAAATTTGAGGCAATAGAACTTCGTGACGGCGGTGAGCGTTATAACGGAAAAGGCGTTATAAAAGCGGTGAACAACATAAATTCAATTATCGCACCGGCGTTAAAAGGGATTAATACTCTTAATCAGAGGATTATTGATGCCGAACTTTGCCGATTAGACGGTACGGATAACAAAGGACATCTCGGCGCAAATGCAATGCTGGCGGTGTCAATGGCTGTGGCGCGCGCTGCGGCAAGGCATTTTCGCGTGCCGTTATACCGATATTTAGGCGGTATCAGCGGTTTATCAATGCCAACACCTATGATGAATATTTTAAATGGCGGAGCGCACTCATCAAACAACATTGACATTCAGGAGTTTATGATTGTTCCGAGAGTTGGTAGTTTTTCGGAAAATTTGCGAGCAGGTGCGGAAATATACCACGCTTTAGGCACTGTGCTTAAAGCGTACGGAAAGTCGACGGGAGTGGGTGACGAGGGCGGATTTGCACCCGATTTAAAGGATGACCGCGAGGCAATCGAATTAATAATAAAGGGCATTAGTTCGGCAGGGTATTCAACCGAAAATGTAAAACTCGCATTAGATGTGGCATCAAGCGAATGGTACAGTGACGGAGTGTATAATTTGCCTAAATCAAAGCAGACCTTGACATCAGAGCAATTAACCGAAAAAATCTCCCAATTAGCCACAGATTATCCGATAATTTCGGTTGAAGACGGTTTGGGCGAGGACGATTATTCAGGTTGGAAGATAATGACCGAGCGCTTAAATGGAAGAATGATGCTTGTTGGTGACGATTTGTTTGTTACTAACCCCAAAAGGCTGAAAGATGGAATTAAAGAGGGAATTGCCAACGCGGTTTTGGTAAAACTCAATCAAATCGGTACGTTAAGCGAAACGCTTGAGGTTATTAACATTGCAAAACGTAATGGTTATACGCCGATAATCTCTCACCGTTCGGGCGAAAGTGAGGACACCTTCATTGCAGACCTTTCGGTTGCCGTGGGAGCAGGATATATCAAGTCGGGAGCGCCTTGCCGTACCGACCGCACGGCAAAATACAACCGTTTGCTTAAAATCGAGAGCGAAATAATGTAATTTTAAAGAAATAACGTAATGTAAAATTGAAAATCTGCCGAAAAAAGTAAACTTTCGGCAGATTTTCAGTCTTTTTGTTTGAATTAACATTGAAACAGCAATTAAGCAATATAATGTGATAAAAAGGCTTGGACAATTTTAACAAATAAGTCGCATAACGCGTCTTTTTGTGCCGTAATGTAAAAGTTGGCGGTCAATACAGGTGATGTGTTTGAGAATTATTATTGTGCAATTTGACGATTAATTGTACCTATGAAAACCTAAAAAAGGAAAAATGTATATAAGAGTTGGTATAAAAATTAAAAAATATTCTAATATTTTAGTGGAAATTTGACAAATTATTGTTGACAAAAACACTATTTTGTTACATAATACTAAATAGAACATTATGCAAAGTGGGTATTTGTCTGCAAATTCCATTTTGTTGCGTAAAAAAAGCAGTGTTTTAAATCTAAAGTTGAAGGTGAAGAAATGTATTCAGGTAGAATCAAAAGGCTTGCTATTATGCTTGTAGTCCTTATTATGATGTCGATTTTTGCACTACCGGCAGCATCGGCAGTAGAAGGGGATACAACAACTACAGGAGGTTCGTCGAGTGATAACTCATACGGTACCGATAAATCGGAGTTGTATAAGAGGTATCTCGAATCAATAGCACAATACAAATACGCTAAAGAGGACATTATAATTAATCCTTTGGAGTATACGCTTGCTGAGGGTGTCGAATATGACGGCGCTTCCGGTAAAGTTAGTGTTTTGTCCGAAAAGCTTTATGATGTTTTGGTTGATGTTATAACTCAAAAGAAAGAAGCTAAACCTTGTCTTGTTTGGAACGATAACCTGAAGTTCCAGCAGCAGGGTAAACTTTCCTATGAAATCAATGTACCTGAAGATGGAATCTATAATCTTGCCTTTACATATCTTCCTTTAAATAAAACCGGCGGCACAGCCGACACTGAAGACGATAAGAATACAACCAACCCGGTAGAATTGGGTGTTCTTATTGACGGAGCAACACTTTATCCCGGATTGGACGCTTTATCGTTACCGCGTCATTTTGTTAACAAGGGCGCTACTTTTGATAGCCCTGTTGGTGACGTCCGTGTTGATACATTAGGTAACGAGTTGACACCTGAGCAGGTTGAGTACGGCGAATTTGTTACAAAGTATGCCGTTGACCCCGTTGGTGTTGTTGCAGAGCCTTATCAGATTTTCTTATCAAAAGGAACTCATACTATTACCGTACAATCGGTTTATGAGCCGTTTGCTCTTGCAAATATTATTTTAAAAGCTCCTAAAGAAGAAATTTCTTATGAGCAGTATGCTCAAAAGTATGCAGGTAAAACTGATTATAGCGGCGAAGCAGTAGAGTTTGAGGGTGAAGACGCTTGGATTAAGTCTACTAACTCGCTTATTTCCAAGGCTGATAACAGCTCTTCTGACGTTACCCCCAACAGTCCCGTCAAGTCTATCCTTAACTATATAGGTAATACCAACTGGCAGGTACCCGGTGAAACTCTCACTTGGAAAATTAACGTTCCCGCAGATGGTTTCTATACCCTTGGTATGAACTATAAGCAAGCTTTCATTATTGACGGTTTTACCTACCGTTCACTTGCAATTGATGATGAAATTCCGTTTACCGAGTGCAAAAACTTGCGTTTCGATTACAACAGTAAATGGGAATTTAAAGTAATAGGTGACGAGAATCCTTATAAATTCTATCTCACCGAAGGCACTCACACAATTTCACTAACCGCAACATTGGGTGAAACTTCGGAGTTCTATTCAAGATTGAGTGAGATTACAGGTGTTATCGGTAATACATATATGGATATCGTTATGATTACCGGACCTTCGCCTGACCCGAACCGTAGTTACGAGTTATTTAAGCAGATTCCCGGTTTCCAGGAAACATTGCTTAAATGTTATACCGACCTTAAAGATTTGGCTGCAGATATGAAATCACTTTCGGGTGACAGAAGTAGTAAATATATCTCAGCTTTGAACAATATGTCACGTGTTTTGAACGAAATGTATCAAAACCGCTTTACCGCACACAACTACGTTTCTGACTTCTATTCTAACTACACAACCGTTTGTTCATGGCTTTATGAAATGAAAACAATGCCCTTGAACATTGACCAGATGCAGTTTGCTGCTCCGGAAAATGGTTTTAAGGATAATTCCGCATCGTTCTTTGAATCATTGAATTTCGGCACAACCCGTTTCTTCGCATCTTTCTCGGATGACTTTACCTCAATCGGTGGCTCGGTTGCTGCTGATGCAAAGGGAAGTGTACGTATTTGGGTTAACTGGGGCCGTGACCAGACACAGGTTTTGAGCAACCTTATCCAAGATTCGTTTACATACGAAACCGGTATCGGTGTTGAGTTGGAAATCGTTAACGCTTCGCTTGTTAACGGTTTGCTTGCAGGTAACTACCCTGATATGTCTCTCCATTTAGGACGTACCGACCCGGTTAACTTGGGTATGCGTGGCGCTCTTTACGATTTAACCAACTTCTCGGCAGAAGTTGACCCGAAATTCTCAACCGTTGATGACGGTTCGACCTATTTGCTTGACTATGAAACTGTCTTAAAACGTTTCCAGCCGTCTGCTGATACACCTTATTGGTATGATGACGGTACAGGCAAAAAACAGTTGTTTGCTTTGCCCGATACACAAGGCTTCTATATAATGTATTATAGAACCGACGTGTTCGACCGTTTGGGAATCTCTGACCCGTCGCTTGCAAATGACGGCAAGGGTTGGACATGGACCGAGTTCCTTGATGCAGCCACTATTTTACAACGTAATAATATGGATGCATATATTCCTTATACAAAGATTGCATCAACCACAACCGTTAACGCAGGTATGGGTAGCTTGCATATGTTCCCGACCTTCTTGGCACAGAACAATGTTGCACTTTATAATGATGCTAACAATAAAACATTGCTTGCTTCGAGTGAGGCAATCGCAGCATTCACACAGTGGACTGACCTTTATACAAAGTATGGCATTGAGAAACAGATGGACTTCTACAACCGTTTCAGAACCGGTACAGCACCTTTGGGTATTGCAGGTTATACAACTTATAACCAGTTAACTCAGGCGGCTCCCGAAATTCAGGGACGTTGGAAAATCTGTGCAATCCCCGGCATTATGCAGGAAGACGGAACAATCAACCGTTCTATCGCAGGTTCGGGTACAGGCTGTAGCGTTGTTAAGGCTTCTTCAAGTAAGGAAGATGCTTGGCAGTTCCTTTGCTGGTGGACTTCGGCTGATACCCAGTTGAGATACAACAATAACGTTGAGTCTATTTTGGGTGCAGTTTCCCGTACAACTACCGCAAATACCGAGGCTTTTGCATCTTATTCTTGGAATGCAGACGACCTTGTAATTTTGCAGGAACAGTGGTCACATGTTGAGGAACTTCCCGAGGTTCCCGGTGGTTACTACGTATCCCGTGCTATTGACCAGGCATATTGGGCAGTCCTTAACGGAAAAGACAATGAAAAGGACGCAATGCTTGAGTGGGGCGAGGTTGCAGATAACGAAATCGCTCGTAAAATTAAAGAATACGCTAAAGTTAAATAAGAGAGGAGGAGAGTAGAATAATGGAAAAACAGATAGAATTAAATCTTAAAAAGCAAAGAAAAAAAGCATTATTACAGGAACAACTTCCTTCTTACATAATGCTTGCTCCGTTCTTCATTTTCTTTGTTATGTTCTTAGTATTGCCTATACTCTCTTCTATCGTATTGAGCTTTACCAACTTCGATATGATTAACACTCCTTCTTTTGAAGGACTGGGCAACTACTTGAGAATGTTCCTTGATGACGATATGTTCCCCATTGTTTTCAAAAACACAATGCTTTTCGCCATCATTTGCGGACCTGCAGGATTCCTTCTTTCATTCGTTCTTGCATGGTTTATTAACGAGTTTTCACCTTTAGTTCGTACACTTTTATCGTTTATGTTCTACGCTCCGGCTCTTGTCGGTAACGCACACTTTATTTGGACTGTTGCTTTCAGTAGTGATAGTTACGGTTACATCAACAGTGCGTTGCTGTCCTTGGGTCTTATTACCGAGCCGGTTACTTGGCTTTCAACTGCAGAATACATCAAACCGATTGTTATTGCGGTTCAGTTGTGGTCAAGTATGGGCGTTTCCTTCCTTTCTAACATTTCCGGTTTGCAGAACGTTAATAACGAACTTTATGAAGCCGGTTCTATCGACGGTATCAGAAGCCGTTGGCAAGAACTTTGGTACATCACCCTTCCTACAATGAAGCACATGCTCTTGTTTAGTGCTGTTATGCAGATTGCAAGTGCCTTCTCAATCAGTGGTATCGCAATTCAGTTGGCAGGTTTCCCGTCGGTTGAGTACGCTGCCGATACAATAGTATCTCACATGCAGGACTTGGGTACAGTAAGATATGAATTAGGTTATGCTTCTTCAGTTGCAGTCATACTGTTCTTGATGATGGTATTGTTCCGACTGATTATCGGAAAACTGCTTAATATGACAGGAAAGTAAGGGGGGTGCGACAGTGAGTTTGTTTAGTAAAAAACAGGAAGTGCTTATTTTACCGAGCGGTGCTAAAGCATTAAGAGATTCGGTCAACGATATGAAAGCACCAAAAAGAGTACGTTCCTCCAAATCTGAGGCAAAGCGTTACACTCGTTCAAAGGTTGGTAACTTCTTCTACTTCTTCTTTATCATTGCCGCCGGTGTGTTTACGATTTTGCCGTTGGTATATGCTATCGGAACATCATTGAAGCCCTTGGACGAATTGATGATTTTCCCGCCGAGATTTTTCCCGCATCGTCCTACATTAGCCAACTACACAGTATTGCCCGACCTTTTGTCTAATTTGCGTATTCCTTTGTCAAGATACGTATTTAACAGTTTGTTCGTTACATTGGGCACAACATTCCTTTATGTTGTGATCGCATCAATGGCAGCATTCGTATTGTGTAAGTCTAATATTAAGTTTAAGAAAACTATTTTCTATATTATCCAGTTCTCACTTTTGTTTAGTGGTTATACACTTGAAATTCCGCGTTACATTATTTATACCGGAATTCACATTGTTGATACATACTGGGTATATATCTTACCGCACTTCGCATCAACTATGGGTGTTTTCTTGATGAAGCAGTATATGGAAGGCGCACTTCCCAATGCCTTGTTGGAGGCAGCAAAGATTGACGGCGCAGGTTATTTCAGAATTTTCTGGCAGATTGTAATGCCTATCGTAAAACCGATGTGGTTGACATTGACCCTTTTCACATTCCGTGATGTATGGGCTTCGGTTCCGAGCGGTACAATCTTTAGTGAAGCACTCAAAACCTTGCCTACTATCATGGGTCAGATTACTGCCGGCGGTATTGCCCGTTCAGGTAGTGCTATGGCTGTTACTTGTATTTTGATGATACCGCCTATTACGGTATATATGATTTCACAGAGTAACGTTATGGAATCTATGAGTAGCGCCGGTATTAAGGAATAAGGAGGACTGACGAAATGAAAACATCTAAAATTCGCAGCCTTCTTGTAAAAGTTGTGCTTTGCTTACTTGTAGCATTGATTTTGGTTCCGTCGGTTGCAGTTTCGGCTGCTTCCGATAAGACCGATGAGCTTGGTTATGAAAGTTACACATATTGGTATGAATTTACCGGTAAAACCCGTAGAGTAGTACCTTCTAAGCCTATGTATGAGGTTAGCAAGGTTTACAATTCGCAGGATTTGAGCTGTACCGCACCTTCATCGATTATTGACTCTCACGTTGCACCGTCAGGTCTTACCTATGTGCTTGACAGTGGCGCATCAAGAATTTTAATTCTTGACAAAGATTATTCCTTAAAAGAAACCTGGGAATACATTAAAGGCGGAGATGGAAGCAAAATTTACTTCAAAGGCGCACAAGGTATTTTTGTTGATAAAGATGAAAATATTTATATCGCAGATACTGAAAACGCACGTGTTGTAAAGGCAGACTCCGAAGGTACAATTATAAGAACATACTTGTTACCTGATTCAGGCCTTATCCCATCAGGTTTCAACTATAAACCTATCAAGGTTGCCGTTGATAGTAAGGGATATGTTTACATTTTGAGTAATGGTTCTTATCATGGTGCAATCCTTTATTCACCTGAGGATGAATTCCTTGGATTTTACGGTTCCAATGACGTTGCCGCAACTCTCGCGCAGGCGTTAACAACACTCTGGAACAGACTTTTCCTTACTAACGAAATGATTGAGGCATCTGCAAAGGTTTTACCGTTTACATTTAACGATCTTTGGATTGATGATGAGGATTTCGTATATACCGTTACCGGTAGTTCGGCAGAGGACAGTCAGGTAAAGCGTCTTAATCCCGGTGGTGATAACATTCTTGCTTCAGCAGGTATTAATTTTGTTGACGATGAGATAGCTAATGAGTTGTTGAACCCCACTAATAAACGTTTACCCAACCTTACCGGTATTGCCGCCGATAAAGACGGATTTATCTACATATTAGATAAATACTACGGTCGCATTTATATTTATGATAATGAGTGTACTATGATATCAGCTTTTGGCGGTGGTGTTAGAACCGGTAACCAGGATGGTACTTTCTATAACGCTACATCTCTCAGCTATAATGCAGAAACTGAGGATATTATAGTAACTGACGGTACTGATGACACAATCACAGTCTTCAAAATCACAGAACATGGTAGACTTATTAAGTCGGCTCAAGCAAAAACCATCGTTGGTGACTATGAAGAAGCAATGGGTGAGTGGACTAACGTTTTAGAGGCTGACCGTAACTGTCAGTTAGCATACGCAGGTTTAGCTAAAGCTTATTACGCAATCGGCAAAACCAACGATAACGCTGCTGAAAGTAAAGAGTATATTAATAAGTCAATTGAACTTGCAAAGCAGGGTTATGACCGTGAGACTTACGCATTGGCTTTCGGCAGTGTAAGAACAGAGTGGTTAAGAGTTAACTTTACTTGGGTATTGCTTATTGCTGTTGTACTTATAGCAGGACTTATTGCACTTCTAGTTTATAGTACAAAGCATCAGATGAGATTGGTTAAGAATGAAAAAGTTCATCTTGCAACTACTATGCTTACCCATCCGTTTGATAACTTCCGAGAAATTAAAGAGAAAAACTTAACATCTGTTCCCATTTGCTTGGTAATTATTATTCTTTATTATGTTTTGGATGTTATGACTACCACAGCCGGTGGTTTTGCATTCACATATTTTGACCCTTCAAGCTATAATGCATTGTTGATACTAGCAAAAACAGCAGGTTTGGTTATCCTTTGGACACTTTCCAACTGGGCAGTATGTACTTTGTTCAGTGGTAAAGGTAAACTCAAAGAAATCTTTACGGTTATCAGTTATTCATTGATACCGTTGCTCGTAGGAAGTCTTATAAAAATCGTTTGCACAAATATTCTTGTGCCTGAAGAGGCTGCATTCCTCGGTGTATTGTCGGTAATTTGTACCGGATACACAGTAATAATGCTTATGGCAGGCTCAATCATTATTCACGATTACAGCTTAATGAAGTTTATCGGAACAACCCTTTTAACCTTATTAGGTTGTGCAATCGTAATATTCTTGCTTTCCGCTGTTGGTATTTTGTTGCAACAGACAGGCGGATTCTTCGCAACAATTTATTCCGAAATTGTTAAACTATTCTAAAAAGGAGGATAATTATGAAAAAGACAAAACGTATTATTTCAACAGCATTATGTTTGTTACTTTCGATAGCTTTCCTCCTTTTGACAGCCTGCGGCAAACCCGAACGCGCTGCTGAGTCGGCTTATACACCGCTTGAGGAATATGAATTGTTGAAAACAACTTGTGTGGCTGAAAATGACCGTTACAGTTTGATTTGGAATGCAGAAAAAATATGCGTTATCCTTTACGATAAGGTGATGGACCGTGAATGGAGTTATATTCCGAAGGAGTCACTTAATAGCGATTATGATTATTCGGAAGATGGCGGCGGAAATGTTAAAAACGCCCATCCGAAAGTACGTTCACCGATTATTGTAAAATACTACAATACCTCTAACTTCCTTACTGATGAGACAAACGCTTATGCTATGTCTATCAATAAGAAAACTTATACAGTTAAAGCTGTTGAAAACGGTGTTGAAATGACCTGTTATTTCCCTGACCGTCAGCTTACCGTTCCGGTGTGTTTCACATTGAATGACAAGGGTGTTGATGTTTCGGTTGACCCTACTAAGATTCAAGAAAATGCCGAGTATAATGTTTATGCTGTTCAAATTGCGCCGTTCTTCTGCTCTGTAAGCAACTACGATGTAGGCAAGGATGAAAATTATCTCTTCATGCCGACCGGTTCGGGTGCAATTATTAATCCTCAGATGGATGATACGCGTGAAGCAGCTATCGTTTTTGAAGAGCCGGTTTACGGCGCGGATGCTAACATCACAAAGTTTGAGGAACTTAATGTTTTAGAAACAGTAAGACTTCCTGTTTATGGTGCCGTTAACAACCAAGAGGCAGTTTGTGCTATTATTAAGTCAGGTGCAGAATGTGCTTATTTAACCGGTGCATTAGCACAGAAACTTACTAAATACTCCTACATTACTTCGGAGTTCCGTATAAGAGGTTATCAAGAGGTTGTTCAAACCTTGTTTACCTCTACTACCGTTAAAACAAAGCTTTATACTGATGCATTTACACCTGATAAAATAGAGGTTGGATTCTATCCGCTTTATGGTGAGGATGCTTCGTATGTAGGCCTCGCAAATACTTATCGCGATTATCTTACCGAAACCAAAGCATTGAGTGAGAAAAAGGCAGAGGATTCTTTGCTTAACCTTAAACTCATTGGTGGTATTCAGACCAAAAAGTTCCATTTTGGTATACCTTCAACCGATATGGTTGTTGCTACAAGCTTAAAGCAGGCAAAGGAAATTGTTGAAGATGTCAAAAATAAAACAGGTTTGGCAAACTTTAATGTTAACCTTGTAGGCTTCGGTCAAAGTGGTAACGATATTGGCGTTGTTGCCGGTGGCTACGGCATTGGCAAAAGGTTCGGTAATGAGAAAAACCTTAAAGACTTAATCAATTACAGTAATGGCGTTGGTGCTAACGTGTATTTCAACTTTGATATGGTACACTTCAGCGCTTCCGGTGGTGGTGTAAGCACTTCATTTGGAAAAGCAGATGCCGCAAACAGCAGTTACACCGAGCAAAATCACTTCTCATTAAACCTTAGAACAAAGGATACAAAGTTCCGTACGTATTATCTTGTATCGCGTACTAAATTCTCAGAAGTTGCTGCAAATATCAAGAAAACGGCAGCAGACTGGGGTCTTCCCGGTATTAGTCTTGATACACTTACCAGTGAATCTTACTCTGATTACTCAGAAAGAGATTACTATTCAAGAGCCAATTACGAAGACCAAGCCGCTGCAATTATAAATGGATATAAGAACAGCGGATACAAGGTTGCAGGTAGCGATGCAAACGCTTTTGCTGCAGCAGGTTGCTCACATGTTTATGATGTTCCGATGCAATCTTCAAAATGCAGATACTATTCTGCGGACGTTCCGTTCTATCAGATTGTGTTTAAAGGCTCCGTATCCATGTCGGGTATAGCAATGAACCTTTCTACAAATAAAAATACCGCTTTACTCAAAGCAATTGAAACAGGTACAGGTTTGACATATACATTAATAGGCAAGTATGATACAAACCTTATCACTTCAGCACAAAATGTGTTCTACGGTTCAGTTTATTGGGATGACACTATTGAACGTGGCGTTGCTACCGATATTAAAGCAACAGTAGATGCATATAAAGATTTATTTGAGTCTGTAAATGGCGAAAAAATTGTCGGACATAAACTTATTACAAATGATGTTCGACTCACAACCTTCAGTAATGGCGTTGCAGTATACGTTAACTATGGCAGCACCGATTATACTGTAGGTGACATTACAGTCGCAGCAGGCGGCTACATTAAGACAGAGATTAAGGAGGCGTAATTCAATGACACAAGATGAAATAAAAACTGTTGAAACGCCTCAGTTTAATCCTAAAAAGATTAAAAAACACAGAGGTATTGAGTCTTTAAAGAGTACATACGGAAGACTATTCTGTTTGCATTGGGAAATCGGTTTGATTTTGTTCTTCGTAATGCCGCTTTTCCAGTCGTTCTATTACGCATTCTGTGATGTTAGTTTTATGGGTGGCGAGTATAAGTTTGTATACTCTGGTCTTAAAAATTATAGAATTATTTTAAGAGAAAACCCGACGTATATGAAAAACGTTTCAGAATCGTTTTTAGCAATGCCGGGTGAGCTTGTGGTTATCGTAATTGTAAGTCTTATTTTGGCTTTGTTGCTTAACCAAAAGTTCCGCGGAAGACTTTTCTTCAGAGGATTGTACTTCTTGCCGGTTATTATCGCTTCGGGTGTTGTTATCGAACTCTTGTTTAAAACAACATCAAGTGAACTTTCTTCGTCCGGTGTTTCGGACACGTTTGTCTCAAATATGCTCAGCGTTGAGGATATTATGTCGTGGCTTTCGCTTCCTACAAAAGTTGGTGAGTTTTTCACTGATTTGCTAAATGACATTTTCAATTTGATTTGGAACTGCGGTATTCAAATTGTTTTGTTTATTTCAGGTATGCAGTCTATTGCTGACTCTTTGTATGAAGTTTCAAAGGTTGAGGGTGCAACTAAGTGGGAAGAGTTCTGGTTTATTACATTGCCGATGCTCTCGCGCACATTAGTGTTGGTTGTTATCTTCACAATTGTTGAACTTGTAACTGCTAAGACCAATCCTGTCATGTCGCAGGCATATACTCTTATGATGGGTGCTGCAACAAGTTACGGCCCTGCTTCTGCAATGCTTTGGTTCTACTTTATGATTGTCGGAGCATTTATGGGCATACTTATGTTCTTGTTTAATGTAACATTCTTGAAACGTTGGGATACAGGAGGTAGAAGCTGATGCAAGTTATTGAAAATGTAAAAGATACTTTCCTGAAATTCAAAAATGGAACAAAAGAAGCTCGTTACAAAGCAATTCTTAAAGCAAATGGCGTTTTCTCTTCACTTTTAAGATATGTCATACTTATCGCAATCGGTTATATCATTCTTTATCCGTTGCTTTATATGTTCAGTTGTGCTTTCAGAGTAAAAGATTCGTTTTATGACCCATCGGTTATATGGATAACTTCTGAAGTAACAATGGAGAACTTTAAGTATGCTTGGAAGATAATGACTTACGGTAAATCATTCTTAAATACTTTGATTTACGAAATGATTGCCGCAGGTATTCAGATTATCAGTTGTTCCCTTGTTGCTTACGGATTGGCTCGTTTTGAGTTCAAAGAGAAAAAAGTATTAACATTCTTTATGTTCTTGCTTATCCTCGTTCCGTCACAAATGATGATGCTTCCGATATTTATGAACTATTCGAAGCTCGACTTTTTAGGTTTGTTCGGTTTGATTGATACTTTAACCGGAATTGATATCAGACCTAACGTTCTCAACTCGGTTTGGACATTCTATGTACCCGCTTTGTTGGGTGTAGGTATTCGTTCGGGTATTATCATTTATATTTACATCCAATTCTTTAAAGGTTTGCCGAAAGAGCTTGAAGAAGCAGCTTGGATTGACGGTGCAGGTCCATTAAAGACCTATATCAGAATAGCACTTCCGTCGTCGGGTGTTGTTATTACAACCGTAACTGTGTTCTCACTTATTTGGCATTGGAATGACTATTCATTGTCATCAATGTACCTTTATTTCAATAGTTGGCCGTTGGCAGTAAAACTCAGCAACATAACAACTGCTGAAGCAATCGGAACATTGAGACTTTCAAGTACTGACCCGATGAGAATTGCGATTATGATGGCAGGTTGTTTGATGTTCATCATCCCGATACTTATTGTTTACTTGGTACTTCAGAAAAAGTTTGTTAAGAGTATCGACCGTGTCGGTATCACAGGTTAAGCTCAGTTTTTTAGCCATAATTTGTTATGCTGTCACTGTTTTTTGTGGCAGCATAACAGAAAATATAAAAAATTTATTAAAATACGAAAAAATATGTTGAAAATAGCTTGAAAGTTTGATATTATAATGATAGGTATTAGTATAATTGGCTTTAAATGACTTCGGATGGGACTTATCTTTACGGGATAAGTGTCGGTTCGTGGTCGCAATGTTATTTTATAATACATATTTAATTTCGATTTTACCCCCTAAAAGCGGGGGTAGATATATTAGTTTTTAACGGTTCGCGGTTTATCGAGTGCCGATAAAAAAATTTAATCAATGTAGAAAGAGGTAAGACAATGAAGACACGTGCTTTCAAAAAGGTTTTAAGTGTTATTTGTGTTATCGCTATGTTGATGTCGGTTTGTATAGTCGGTTTGGTAAGCACTTCAAGTGCTGCTGATAAGACGTATACATTCTATGTCAATGGCGTTAAATACAAAGAAACAACACTTGCCGATGGAGCTGCACTCCCTGACCCCGGTTTGTATAAGGGTGCAACATTCGAAGGTTGGTATGACAACACCTTCACAAAGAAGCAGACAAGTGCAGGAGAGGTTACTATGCTTTATGCAAAGTATTCTTCCTACTTCTTGTCATTCGAGACAAATGATTTTTATTATGACCCCAACAATAAAACTAAGCAGAACGCTAACACTACTTTTGATTTCGGCATCTCTGATCCGTTGGGTGACGGTAAAGCTGCAAGATACAGATATATTACCGGTGCCGTTAACTTTGGTGCACCTATTTATGATGGCGTAAACACAGAGGGTTATAAGTTAAAAGCAAACACCAAATACACTCTCACTTTTAAGGTTTACGGTGAAAATGTTTCTACCGGAGTAGGTCCTGAAATTAGAATTATTGCTAGCAAAAAAGAATATGTTGGCGGTATTTTTTCTAATTATGGTTTAGGTTCCAGCGCCGAGCATAAAGCAATTAAGGAAGCTGCAAGAAATCAGATTCTTGGCAAGAAAATCAATGTAACCAAGGAAAAGTGGGAATATGTCACTCTCGAATTTACTCCTACTGCTGAGCAACTTGATGATGGTCGCGAATACCTAATGTTTGCAATGTATAGAGATGGTACCGGTTCAGTGCTTTTCGACGATTTTGTGCTTACCGAAAATCCCGGTATTAGTGAAATCACATTAGTTGACAACGGCGTTGAAACCAAACAGACCTTGGTTGAAATGTCTAAGTTGCCGACCATTTCTGACCCCAACTTTAGTGGTTGGTACGATGAAACCTTGACTAGCAAGGTTGAGTATGCACCTGCAGCATCTATGAAGCTTTATGCTAAATATGATAAGGTTGTAGATACTTTTGAAAATGGCGACAAAATGGCATTCGACCCCAACAACAAATTCCCTGCAGATAATGGATTTAAGATTGTTGTTGACCCTGCAAACACTGATAACCATGTTCTTTCTGCACCTATCGGTGGCACAGTTGTAGATAACTATGCTGTACGCGGTGCTATTGGTGCAAACGGAGGTTACTCTATCAATAAGGGTCAAGTTTACACTGTTAAGTTCAACTATACTGCAAGCGGTATCGGTTCTAAGGGCGCTAAGGTTTACTTTAAATTAGCAGCTAATGCTAACATTGGTAACGGCGCCGCAGGCGGTGAGCTTGGTTGGGAAGTTGCTCTTGAGAATACAACCACTGCTAAAGAAGTTGTTGCTAACTTCGTTTTAGATACCTCAAGTTCTATCGATGTTAATGCATTAAAAAACCTTGTAATGGCTGTTTATGGTGAGGATTCCAACGGCACTATCCTTATCGACAACTTCTCCGTTGGTCCTTATGCAAAGTCTATCGCAGCTCCTGATTTTGAAATGGACTTCGAAGATGACTTCAAGTGGAGCGTAGCTGACGCTAATAAGTATGATAAGTCTAGCGGTAACGGATATGTTAACCGTGGCGAACTTATTACTGAAGCAGGCAACACATTCTTCCGTGTAAGCCACTTTAATAAGAAGGACGCATACATTTACTTCACCGTGAATGATGGAGTAAATCAGTTCAAACTTGAAGACCGTGCTATTTATACAATTACCTTTAAATATAGAGTTGCTCATGCTGAAACCCCGACTACTATCGGTCTTGTTTTGGTAGAACCCACAACCGCAAGCACAGGTTTGAAGTTTGAGAAACTCGTAGAACTGAAAAAGTTCTGTGAGAATAACAATAACAATAATTATGTAGAGATTGATGAAAAGGAATGGACCGAGGTTACTTACACCTTTGGTACTAACTTAAGTGGTAAGGAAAGCTACACATCTCTCGGTTTATATGTATTCAACACTACTAATGTTCCCGAAAAAGACCCCGATTTAAACAAGTTGACCGCTTCTGTTATTGAGTTTGACGATATCGTTATTCAGACTAACTCTAACAATACCGGCGATGGTATGATTGTGTTTGATTCCAAGGGTGGCACTGCTTGTGATACTCTTATCACTCCGTCTGGTGAACCCGTAGGTGCATTACCTCAACCTACCAAGTATGGCTATGTCTTTAAGGGCTGGAAGTATGATACTACCGTCGGCACCGTAGACTTTAACGCAAATACAATCGTTCCCGGTTTCATTACTAATGTTTATGCAAATTGGGAACTTGCACCCGGCGTTGTAGGAATTACTGTTCATACCAACATCCCTGAATATGATGAAAAGTATGGTCAGTTGGTTGCATATCCCGGTCAGAAAATCATCGGTTTCCCGACTGAAGACCCCGCAATGGCAGGTCAGGAATTCAAGGGTTGGTATTATGATACCGGCTTTACAAAGCCTGTTGACCCGAACGTTGCTCCTGATAAAACATGTGACATGTATGCAAAGTGGGGCAAGGGCAACTTTATAGTTGACTTTGAAGATTTTGATAGAACTGGTCCTTCTGCTCGTGCTAAATTCGTTACTGACCCTGTAACAGGTAACAATTATCTTGACTGGCACGTTGGCTGGGCTACCTCTAATACCAGCAATACCACTACATTCTACTGTACTTACCTTAATAAGTTTGGAACTCATTACACAGTTATCGCTGATAACGAGTACACCGTAACCTTTAAGTATAAGCTCCTTGAGGGCACTGTTACCGTTGGTTCCGTCACTCACGTTAAGCAAAACGGTTTTGGAGACCGTGTAGAACAGAAAACAGGTTCGGCACCGACAGTCGTGTTGGATAAGGTTGACCCCGATAATTGGCAGACTGCTTCGTTTACCTTTACTGCAAAGCCGATGAGTAGTACTGCAAATTACCTTTCGCTCGGTATTGCTAACCACGGTCACGTATTAGTTGATGATATTGTTATCACTTCTGATTTCAACACTATGAATATTTACGGTTCTGCAATTATCTTTGATACCAACGGTGGTAAGCCGCTCAATCCGATTTCCGGTCAGCCCGGTTCTAAGATTAGCTTGCCGACTCCGTCTAAACCCGGTTACAAGTTTGTTGGTTGGTATCTCGATAGCGCATTAACCCAGAAGTTTACTGAAACTGTTTACGGTACCGAAACTGTTAACTTGGTTGCAAAGTGGCAGCTTGGTAAGTACGCAGAAAGTTTTGAAGATTTCCCGAATGCTATTAAGGGTCAGGCTATTTCCGGTGCTTACAGCATTTACAACAGCAAGACCGCAGGATATGATAAGTCAAATGTCCGCAGCGGCGAAACTTCACTCTTCCGTAAGGGTAACACCGCTGGTGTAAAGGGCTTCACAACTACAAGAAGTAACGAACTCGAACTCACAGTTGGAGAAACTTACACTCTTGAAATGTACGTTAAGCCGACTTCAATCGGTGATGCAGCTGGTACTATCTATATGATGAGTATGAGCTCATATATCGGTATCAACACACCTTCTGCTTCTGTTCCGGTTGCAAGCATTGCCGACCTCAAGGAAGGCGAATGGAACAAGATTACTTATACATTTACTGCTGACAGTAAGTTTATCGGTATTTCTTCTTCCGCAGGAAATGACATGTACATTGATGACATTTCCGTAACTCTTAAGGGATACACAGGTTCTGCTAACACCGGTGACGCTTCTGTCAACCCGATTGTTATCTTGGCACTTGTAGTTCTCTGCGCCGGTGCTCTCCTTGTTACCGGTAAAAAGGTTTTCTCTAAATAATTGTCTTACCTTTCATATTCGCCGTCCCACATAGAATGGGGCGGCGGTTTTATTTTGCAATATTAATGCTTTATTTGATTGACAAAATATTCAATTGGCATTATAATGTTTACGTATGAAATTTTCACGTCACAAGGGTGACGGATTGGAGAAAACTTATGGAATGGATGTCACTTAACACTTTAAGAGAGAAATACCTTTCGTTTTTTGTAAGCAAAGGTCATCTTCGTCTCGGCAGGTTTTCTTTGGTGCCGGATAACGATAAATCTTTGCTTCTTATAAATTCGGGAATGGCGCCGATGAAGAAGTTCTTTACCGGTGAGGTTATTCCTCCTCGCAACCGAGTAACAACTTGTCAAAAATGTATCCGCACTCCTGACTTGGAGCGTGTTGGTCATACTGCACGTCACGGCACATATTTTGAAATGCTCGGCAACTTCTCGTTTGGTGATTATTTTAAGGACGAGGCTATCGAATGGGCTTGGGAATTTTTGACTAAAACTCTTGAAATTCCTGAAAACCTGCTTTGGCCGAGTATTTATGAAAACGACGATGAGGCCTATGCTATTTGGAAAGACAAAATCGGCGTCCCCGAGGAACATATTGTTCGATTGGGCAAGGCTGATAACTTTTGGGAGCATGGTTCAGGTCCTTGCGGTCCTTGTTCCGAAATTTACTTTGACCGTGGTGAGAAATACGGTTGTGGTTCGCCCGATTGCAAGCCCGGTTGTGACTGTGACCGTTATATGGAAATTTGGAATAACGTTTTTTCACAGTTTAATAACGACGGCAACGGCAACTATACTGAGTTAAAGCAAAAGAATATCGATACCGGTATGGGACTTGAGCGTTTAGCTTGTGTTTTGCAGGGCGTAGATAATCTTTTTGAGGTTGATACTGTTCGTAGCATTTTGAATGAGGTCTGCAAAATTGCCGGTGTTGAGTATGGCAAGGACGCTAAAAAGGACGTATCTATCCGCGTTGTTACCGACCACGTTCGTGGCGCAACATTTATGATTTGTGATGGTGTTTTACCTTCAAACGAGGGTAGAGGCTATGTTCTTCGCCGTCTTTTACGCCGTGCCGCACGTCACGGCAAGCTTTTAGGCATTAATAAAATGTTCCTTTGCGATATTTGTGATAAGGTTATTGCAGAAAACAAGGGTGCATATCCCGAAGTGCTTGAAAAAGCAGATTATATTAAGAAAATTATGTCGGTTGAGGAAGAAAACTTTGGCAAAACTATCGATTTAGGTCTTAAAATGCTTGAAGATATTACTTCCTCGGGTGACGGCAAAGTTTTGTCCGGTGCTGATGCATTTAAACTTAATGATACCTACGGTTTCCCGATTGACCTTACCAAAGATATTTTGGAAGAAAAAGGTTGGACTGTTGACGAGGACGAGTTCAAGCGTTTGATGGACGAGCAAAAGCAACGCGCTCGTGACGCAAGAAGTAAGTCTGCAGGCGAGTCCTGGAAGAGTTCCGAAATCGGTTTTGACGGAATTGGTGCTACTGAATTTTTGGGTTATACCGAATCCGAATGTTCCGCAAAAGTATTAAGCATCGTTGTCGACGGCGAGGCTAAATCAACTGCAGTGAGCGGTGAAAACTGTGTAATCGTGCTTGATAAAACCGTTTGTTACGCTGAAAGTGGCGGTCAGGTCGGTGACGAAGGCGCAATTTCGGGTGACGGATTTACTATTACAGTTGATAACGTTAAGAAAAACGCAAGCGGTATTTTTATTCATTACTGCACCGTCCAGAATGGTGAGGTTTCGGTTGGAAATACTGTTAATGTAGCGTTTGACGGCAAGCGTAAGCAGGCAATTCGCCGTAACCACACTGCTGCCCACCTTTTGCAAGCTGGTTTGCGCAAGGTTTTAGGCACTCACGTTGAGCAGGCCGGCCAGTTGGTAAATGAGTCTGCAGTACGTTTTGACTTTACACATTTTTCGGCTTTAACTTTGGATGAAATTAAGCAAGTTGAGGCTTTGGTTAACGGCGTTATTTTAGATGCTTTAGATGTTGATAATCGCGAAATGCCGATTGACGAGGCAAAAGCAATGGGCGCTATGGCTTTGTTCGGCGAAAAATATGGTGATGTTGTTCGCGTTGTAAATGTTCCTGGATTTTCGGTTGAACTTTGCGGTGGTACACATGTCAAAAACACCGCAGTTATCGGCGCTTTTAAGATTGTTTCAGAATCGTCGGTTGCTTCGGGCGTAAGACGTATTGAGGCTGTAACCGGAAGTGGAGTATTAGAACTTTTACAAAAATACCAAACCGAAATTAACAGTGCTGCAGGCGCATTAAAACTTAATAATCCTGCCGAATTGGCACAAAAGTGCGAGCAGATTTCGGCTGAACTTAAAGCATCTTATCGCGAGATTGAAAAGTTGAATTCCAAACTCGCAGGTTTCAGAGTTGATGAACTCTTGGCTTCGGCTAAAGACTTGGGCTCGGTTAAACTTATAACCGCCGAATTTGAGGCTGTTGGCAGTGATACATTGCGCAGTATGGCTGATAAAATTCGTGATAAAATGCCCGAGGCTGTTGCAGTATTTGCCGATAAAAACGGTGAATCGGTAACCTTTGCGGTTACTGCAGGAAAATCGGCGATTGATGCCGGTGTTATGTCAGGCAAGGTTGTATCGGCAGTAGCGGCGGTTGCAGGCGGTAAAGGTGGCGGACGCCCTGACTTTGCAATGGCAGGTGCCAAAGACGTTTCTAAAATTTCAGAGGCTTTGGCTTCGGCAGAAGATACCGTAAAATCAATGCTTAAATAAGGAGTCGGATTTATGGATTGCTTATTTTGTAAAATAGCGGCAGGCGAAATTCCTTCAACCAAGATTTATGAAACCGAAGAGGTTTTGGCATTCGCTGATATTGCTCCGCAAGCGCCGTTCCATGCGGTTATTATCCCTAAAAAGCACATCAAGTGTGCTGACGAGGTAACGTCTGAAAACAGCATGGTTATTGCAAAAATCTTTGAAGTCATCGCCTTAATTGCAAAGCAGGAAAACTTAACTGACGGCTATCGCGTTGTTAACAACTGCGGTCGCGACGGCGGTCAAACGGTTGGACACCTACATTTTCATATGCTGGCAGGACGCTCTTTAGAGTGGCCTCCGGGCTGATAAATTATTGGAGGATTAATTATGAGCAAAGTTTATGAAATGACAATTTCAGGTTTAAAGCGTGAACTTCCGCTTTGTGCTGTAAATGAGCATCTTGATATTGCCGCATTTATTATCTTTGGTGACGTTGAACTTACGGTTGCCGCATGTTCAGAGTTGCTTAAAAAGGTTAACGATTTTGACGTTATTGCAACACCTGAAGCAAAAAGTATTCCTTTGGCATACGAACTTTCGCGTCAGTCGGGCAAACCGTATGTTGTTGCTCGCAAAGGTCCCAAGGTTTATATGAGAAATCCTATTTCGGTTGATGTAACATCAATTACCACCCAACATCAGCAGCATTTATATCTTGGTGTTGATGAAGTAGCCTTAATGAAGGGCAAAAAGGTGCTTATTGTTGACGATGTTATCAGCACGGGCGAGTCTTTAGAGGCTATGAAAAAACTTGTTACAGAAGCAGGAAGCATTATTGCCGATTGCTGTGCAGTTTTAGCCGAGGGCGATGCTGCAAAGCGTGACGACATTGTATTTCTTGAGCCGTTGCCGGTATTCTTTAAGTAAAATTAAACACGGACTTACTCTTCAGAGTAGTCCGTGTTTTTTCTTTGAAGATATTTAATTGTTTGAAGTGTTCAATCGACGCTGTCTTAAAATATACGCAATCAGCACCGCGCCTAAAAATGCGGTTACAATGGCTGAAATGCCGAGTTTTATAAGATTTTCGTTAAGACTTTCTGTAAATTCGACTATTTCAGCATAAGCGGGTGCGTTTTTGGATTGGTATTCTTCCATTATTTCAAAATATTTAGCAGCCGATTCGTTGTCGCCGTTTAAATAACTTTCTTCCCACAAAGCTTTATATTCGTCATACATAGCGTTGTTGGAAATATAGTCAATGTTTCTTTTGATATCGTCGCGTTCAAGGTAATAGTGTCCGCAAATTCCTCCGAAAACGATAGTGACAATTAACGATGCTGCGGTCAAGGCTATAAATATAAACCGCCAAAGTCCGTGGCGGGCAATAAACTCGCGTAACAAAAGTATTACGTAGCGGACTTGCCAGAACAACGGTATCGGTTCCAGTTCAAGAGCAATTGCCTCTTCGTAACGCTTTTTTACCGCACCTGCGGTTAGTATCCCAAACACTAAAACAGGGCAGGCAACTATAAACCAAGCAACCGCCAAGTTATTTCCTAAATACATAAAAAGCATTGAAATTAGCATTACAGCTACCGATAAAAATGCTAAAATCATACCGGCGATGTACCAAAACTGTTTTCGGTAGCCGACAAAATATTCTTTAAACCAAGAATATAATTTATTCGGTTTTTTGTCTTTATTCATAAAACATCCCTTACATAGTTTAAGTATCGGTATTTGTATTATACACTATTATCGTTATTAAGGCAATATAATGTGGAGTTAATGTGTAATAATCCATAAAATCTATATTGGGAATAAAAAATATATTGAATATCGAACAAAAGTTTGGTACAATAAAGAAAAGTATGTATTGTGGCAGATTGTAGCCTTATATATAAGGAAAAGAGCAGTAATTTTGCTTTAAAACGGTCTGCAACCGCACAAAAGGTGCGTTATTTTAAAAGGAGAGCCGTAAGTCACGGCACGTTTTTGTATGGAAGTATGGGATATACTTGACCGTAACGGTGAACCTACCGGAAAAACGGTTGAGCGCAAAAGAGTTTGCCTTATGAAAGGCGAATACCATTTGGTTGTGCATATCTGGGTTTTGGGTAATGACGGAAGAGTTTTAATTCAAAGAAGAAGTTTTTCAAAACCGCTCATGCCGGGTGAATGGGCGGCTATTGGCGGTAGTGCCTTGTCGGGCGAAACCGCAGTTGACGCCGCAAGACGCGAGTTGGCGGAAGAAATGGGAATCGAGGTTTCAGGGGAAGATTTAAGACCGATTAAAAATATGGTCAGAAAAAGTTCGATTTTAAATGTATTTTTGGTCTGCAGAACTTTGCCTGTGTCCGATTTGAAGCTTCAGGAGGATGAAGTCAGCGAGGCTAAATGGGTACACCGTAACAAGTTAAGACAAATGATAAAAAACGGTGAATTCCATAATTACGGTAACGAATATTTTGAGGCGGTTTTTCAAGCTTTCGATAAAAAATCCGCTTCAAGACGGAGAAAGAAAAAATATGAAGCAAGATTTAGAAAATAAACAGTGTCAAATCTGCAAGGGGTATCTTTTTGAGGATGACGATATTGTGATTTGTCCTCAATGCGGTGCTCCGCATCATAAAGACTGTTGGAATACTGTCGGTCATTGCGGGGTTGAGGCTGACCACGGTACTGATATGCAGTATGACAAAATAACAAAAAACGAAACCGAAAGTCAAGAAACACAAGGCAGGACAACAAGGGTTTGTCCTCATTGCAAACGTGAGTCACATTCTAAGGACGGTAGTTTTTGTCCTTATTGCGGTCAGCCGTATTCCAGTGACAGTGCGAATGGTTCACAATACCGTAAAGCAGGACCGAATGTGTTTCAGGGTGGCATGCCTTTCAATATTGATGCTTACGGCGGTTTGCCGAAAGACAGCGAGATTGAGGGCGTTAAGGTCGAAAACATCGCGAAGTTTGTGGGTTCAAATTCGCACCGCTATGTACCAAGATTTGCAACCTTAACAAAGCACAATAAAGGTTCTTGGAACTGGGCGGCGTTTTTATCACCTGCGGCGTGGTGCTTTTCAAGAAAAATGTATCTTTACGGAATAATTTTTCTTTTGATTTCCTTGGCTGCGGGTATCTGCGGTTACCCGTTTTTAATGGAGTATAATCAAGTTTTAGCTGAGTCGGGCGAGGGAATTCGCAGTAGTTATGCTTTGATTTCTGAAAACTTTGATAAATTTAGCCTTGTGCCGATGATTATGATGTTCTTCGGTGCAATATTAGAGTTCGGAACAATGATTTTGGTCGGTCGTTTCGGTGACTGGCTTTACAGAGGATTTACTCTTGAAAATGTCAAGAAAATAACATCAAATCCCGAAATTGAGGATATGGAAACAGCTTTAAGAATGGCTGGCTCGGTAAGTTTGATGTGGATGGTTGTAATTTTATTGGCAGAAAGTTATTTGCCCGAATTTATAGCTTCAATATTATGGTAAAGGAGAATTATTATGGTTCGTAAAGCGATTATTCCCGCAGCAGGTTTAGGCACAAGAGTTTTGCCGGCTTCAAAGGCAGTGCCGAAAGAAATGTTGACAATTGTTGACAAACCCGCAATACAGTATATTGTTGAAGAGGCGGTTGCCGCTGGAATTACCGATATTCTCATCATTACAAACCGTGGCAAAGGTGTTATCGAGGACCACTTTGACTATTCGTTCGAGTTGGAACATTTATTAGAGCAACGCGGTGGTAAAGAAGATATTTTAAAAGAGTTAAAGTCGGTTGCTAAAATGGCTAACATTTACTTTATCCGTCAAAAAGAGGCAAAAGGTTTAGGTCATGCTGTACTTTGTGCAAAGAGTTTTGTAAAGGACGAGCCGTTTGCTGTTTTGTACGGTGACGACGTTATTATAAATGATGAAAAACCGGTTGTCGGTCAGGTTATCGACGCTTTCGAAAAGCACGGCAAATGTGCCGTTGGTATTAAGGAAGTAACCCCCGAGCAGATAGTTAAATACAGTTCGATGAGGGTTGAAAATATCGAAAACAATGTTTACGCTATTGACGATATGATTGAAAAACCGTCTTTGGACAAAGTTTTTTCATTGTACTCGATTTTAGGACGCTGTGTTTTAACGCCTGATATTTTTGATGTTTTGGAAACAATCCCTAACGGTGCAGGCGGTGAGCTGCAGTTGACCGACGCAATGGCAGAAATTGCCCGACGTGACGGTATGGTTGGTGTTGATTTTGACGGCATCCGTTATGATATGGGTAATAAATTCGGTATTTTAAAGGCAAATATTGAGGTTGGTTTAAAGCACCCTGAAGTTAAGGATGAGTTGAAAGATTTTATCAAGAAAATCGCTACTGAAATTTAAAGTGTGAGGGCTAATTAATGGCTGATACAAATTTAAGTAAACGTCAGGAAGCAGTATACAATTATCTTAAAAAGGTAATGAGTAAATCCTTCCCGCCGACAGTCAGAGAAATCTGTGAGGCTACGGGAATTTCCTCGACCTCGACGGTGCATTCAGCACTGTCGGTGTTAGAGGAAAGAGGATATATCATAAGGGACGCAAAATCGTCAAGAGGTATAAGGCTTGCAGGTACTGAAAACACCTCTATGGTGCCGGTTATCGGCAGGGTTTCTGCAGGTGTGCCGATTTTGGCGGTCGAGCAGATTGAAGGATATATTCCGTTCCCTGTGACAAATGAGCATTCCGATGAATTGTTTGCTTTAAGCGTTAAGGGTTTGAGTATGCGTGATGCCGGCATTTTGGACGGCGATATTATCATAGCAAACCGCGAGCTTGAAAGTCGCGACGGTGATATTGTTGTGGCTTTGATTGAGGATGAGGCTACCGTTAAACGCTTGGTTAAAAAGAACGGTCAAAAGCCGTATCTGTTACCTGAAAATCCCGATTTTGACCCGATTTATCCCGAGTATATGGAAATTTTGGGCAAAGTAGTCGGAAGTTACAGGAAGTATTGGTAATATGAAAAAAGTATATATTTTTACCGACGGCGCTTGTTCGGGCAATCCGGGACCTGGCGGTTGGGGTGCCGTACTTCGTTATAATACCACCGAAAAGGAACTTTCGGGCGGAGAAAAGGAAACAACCAACAACCGAATGGAGTTAACTGCTTGCATTGAGGCGTTGACTTTACTTAAAGAACCGTGTGAGGTTCTGCTTACGACCGACTCGCAGTATGTCGTTAACGGAATTACTAAAGGTTGGGCGGAAAGTTGGCGACAAAACGGTTGGAGAAAAGCCGATAAAAAACCGGCACTTAATTCAGATTTGTGGGAACTTTTGTTAGTTCAGTGTGAACGTCATAAGGTAACCTTTAATTGGATTAAAGGTCATGCAGGGCATGAGGAAAACGAACGGTGCGACGCGTTGGCTGTCGGTGCATACCAAAAATATTTGGACAAGTAAATTTTCAAAAAGTCAGTTCGCAAAATCCTGACTTAAAATAAAACTACGGAGGAATTTTTATGAATAAAAGGACTTCGCTGTCACGTTTTATCGTGACAGCGGCGTTAATTTCAGCCGCTTACGTTGTGATGACCTATGTGTCGGCGGGATTGGGGTTGGCTTACGGTAACATACAGTTCAGGCTCTCGGAAGCATTGAACGTGTTGGCAGTGTTTACGCCCGCGGCAATACCCGGTCTTGCGGTTGGATGTGTAATCGGCAATATTGCAAGTCCGTTTGGCTTAATTGATGTAGTTGTAGGTGCATTAGCAACTATACTTTCGGCAATTGCAATCAGACTTTTAAGTAAAATTTCAGGTAAAGCCACACCTTATATTTCAATTTTACCGCCCGTTATTTTTAATGCGGTGTTGGTAGGTTTGGAAATCGTTTGGTTTTTACCACAAGGTATCAGTTGGGTTGGTTTTGCCATAACAGCGTTGGAAGTAGCGTTGGGTGAACTTTTCGTTTGTATGTTGTTAGGTTTGCCGGTTTATTTCGGCGTAAAAAAATATTCTAACAAATTATTTTAAAAAGGGGACGGTGGAATATGCCTAAAGTATTGGTAATCGGCGGCGGTGCCGCAGGACTTATGGCGGCGTATTCTGCCGGAAGTTTAGGCGCAGAGGTTACTCTGTTGGAACGCAACCCAAGGCCTGCCCGCAAGGTTATGATAACCGGCAAGGGTAGATGCAACGTTACTAATAATACCGATTTGAACGGCTTGGTTAATGCTGTGACGGGTAACGGTCGGTTTATGTATTCGGCGTTTTCAAACTTCACTTCGGCGGACACAATGAACTTTTTTGAACGTTACGGTGTACCGCTTAAAACTGAACGCGGTAACCGTGTTTTCCCCGAAAGTGATAAGGCTGTTGACATTGTTGATGCCTTGGTACGTGCTGTAAAAGATGTTGGCATTAAAATATTGCAAGAGCGTGTAACGGGGCTGATTTTAGAAAACGGCGCAGTTATGGGAGTTAAATGCGAAAGTGGACGCGAAATTTTTGCCGACAGTGTTATTGTTGCAACCGGTGGGTTATCCTATCCGTTAACCGGTTCAACGGGAGATGGATATGAGTTGGCAAAGTCGGCAGGGCATACAGTGACCGAACTTCGTCCGTCGTTAGTTCCCGTAAACGTGGCAGAAGGTTGGTGCTCCGACGCACAAGGGTTAAGCCTTAAAAACATAAGTGTTTCGGTGTTTAAGGGTGAGGCAAACAAACCGATTTACACCGATTTCGGTGAATTAATGTTTACTCATTACGGACTTTCGGGTCCCGTAATTTTAAGCGCTTCGGCGTATATAAAAGAGCCTGAAAGTTGTGAATATAAGGTGGTAATCGACCTCAAACCTGCACTTTCTGAGGAAAAGTTAGATGAACGCTTGCTTCGCGATTTTGAGTCGCAGAAAAATAAAGATTTTATAAATTCGCTCGGTGAACTGTTGCCGAGAAAGTTGATACCTATTATAGTTAAATTATCAAAAATTGAACCAAGCGCTAAGGTTAATCAAATCACCCGCGAACAACGTTTTGGGTTGGTTAAATTATTGAAAAACCTGACATTGACCGTGACCGGCTTTCGCCAGATTGATGAGGCTATTGTCACAAAGGGCGGTATCTCACTGTCAGAGGTTAATCCCAAAACTATGGAGTCTAAAATCGTTTCGGGTCTTTATTTTGCGGGTGAAGTTTTAGACGTTGATGCTTTCACCGGCGGGTTTAATCTTCAAATTGCTTTTTCAACCGGATATTCAGCCGGTGAGTCGGCAGGAAGTAAATATTAAAATTTTCAACATATTGGAGTTGTATTATGCAAGAAAAAACAGTTGCAATTGCCATTGACGGACCTGCAGGCGCAGGTAAAAGTACAATCGCACGTAAATTAGCCGAAAAAACCGGATACATCTATGTCGATACCGGCGCACTTTACCGTACAGTCGCATTGAGTATTTCTAAAAACGGAATCAACCCTCAAGATGTGTCGGCAGTGGTCGAGCATATCGGCAAAATCTCGGTTGACATAAAGTATATTGACGCAGAGCAGAGGGTTATCTTAAACGGTGAGGACGTATCAAACCTTATCCGCACACCCGAAGTTTCTATGATGGCTTCTACTACTTCGGCAATCCCTGAAGTAAGAACATTTTTGTTAGGGTTGCAGAGAAAGTTGGCACAAGAACATAACGTTGTTATGGATGGCAGAGATATTGCGACGGTTGTGTTACCCGATGCAAAGGTTAAAATTTTCCTTACTGCTTCGCCTGAAGTTCGTGCGAAACGCAGATACGACGAGTTGATTTTAAAAGGTCAAAACGTCGAGTTTTCGGATGTTTTAGCCGATTTAATTAAACGCGACGAGCAGGATATGACCAGAGCGGTAGCACCGCTTAAACCGTCAGACGAGTCAGTTATTGTTGACACTTCGGAGCTTGATTTAGACGGTGCGGTTTTGGCAATGGAAAACGTTGTTAAACAAAAGTTAAGGTGACGGGAGTTGAACCCGTTACGCCTTTAAAATAATAATTTTTAGTTTTTTCTCGCCTCATCACTTGGAATACATCAGTATTCCGCGTTCTTACGGCTTCGCCCTCTCAAAAAATTATTTATTTGAAAGGTCGAAGAGTTTATTTTAGACTATTTTTATTAAGAGGCGAGATGTGAGCTTGCAGATAGGCTGACGCCTATCAAAAGCGAACGTAAGAAAAAGGATAAAAATAGTCAAAATAAACCGTGACGGTTCGACCCCCGTCACCTTAAACGGAGAATTTAAATTGAAAGAGATTATTTTAGCCTCTACTGCAGGTTTTTGCTTTGGCGTAAACAGAGCGGTTGAAATGGTAGAGGAGTTACTTGATAGTGGTAAAAAGGTTGCGACCTTGGGACCTATAATACACAATCCTCAGTTGGTTGAGGACCTTAATAAAAGAGGTGCAAGGATTGTCGAAAGTCCTGAAGAGGTGAAATCGGACGAGGTTTTGGTGCTTCGCTCACACGGGGTGGCAAATTCCGTTACCGAAAAAGCAAATGAATTAGGGTTAACCGTTGCTAATGCAACCTGCCCGTTTGTTGCAAAGATTCATAAATTGGTAGCCGAGGCAGGCGAAAAGGGACAGACGGTTTTGATTGCCGGTGACCGACATCATAAGGAAGTTGAAGGTATAATCGGTCACTGCACGGGCGAGTTTTTCGTTTTCGAGTCGTTGGAAGATTTGGAAAAACTGTCAAAGTCAGGTGAAATTTCCAAAGAAAAGCCGATTTGTGTCGTGTCACAGACCACTTTTAATACAGAACTTTGGAAAAAATGCGAAAAATTTTTAAAAAAGGTCTATACAAACGCAATTGTTTTTGATACAATATGTAATGCTACTTCAAAAAGGCAGCAAGAGGCTTACGAATTGGCATCTAAATGTGATGCAATGGTTGTAGTTGGCGGAAAACACAGTTCCAACACATGCAAACTTTATGATGTTTGCAAAAGTGTTTGCGAGAAAACCGTTCATGTTGAAACAGCCAAGGAAATTGACAGTTCGTTTTTCGGCTTTGCCGACCTTGTTGGAGTTGTGGCCGGAGCTTCGACTCCGTCCGGTATAATAAAGGAGGTTCTAAAAACCATGCAAGACTTGCAAACCCCTGCACAGCAGGACATTATCAACGATGAAATGACTTTCGAGGAGATGCTTAATGCAACCGAAAGCAGTTCAAATACAGACCAGAAGGTAAAGGGCATCGTTCTCGCAGTTTCTCCGACCGAGATTCAGGTTGACATCGGCAGAAAACATACCGGTTACGTTACCGAAGCAGAGTTCTCTAACGACCCCAGCGTTAAGCTTACTGAGGCTGTAAAGGTTGGCGATGAGCTTGACCTTATCATTATGAGAACAAATGACCAGGAAGGCACCGTTATGCTTTCCAAAAAGCGTTTTGACGCTATCGCAGGTTGGGACAAGGTAAACACCGCAAAGGAAAGCGGCGAGGTTATCGAATCCACTGTTGCTGACGTTATTAAGGGCGGTGTTGTTGCTTTCTATCAAGGCATCAGGGTTTTCATTCCCGCTTCTCAGGCAACATTGTCAAGAACTGATGATTTGACCGCTTTAAAGGGTCAGCCCATCAAGTTCCGTATTATTGAAATTGGTCCTCGTCGCAGAGTTATCGGTTCTGCACGTGCAGTTCTTCGCGAACTTCGTTCAGAGGCAGAGGAGAAGTTCTGGGCAGACATTAAGGTTGGCGACCGCTTTACAGGTACTGTTAAGTCTTTGACCGGTTACGGTGCATTCGTAGATTTGGGTGGCGTTGATGGTATGGTTCACATTTCTGAACTTTCCTGGGAACGCATTAAGAATCCAAACGAGGTTGTAAGTGTTGGTGATACCTTAGACGTTTATGTTAAGGCTATCGACGAAGAGAAGAAGAAAATCTCTTTGGGTTACAAGAAGGCTGACGAGAATCCGTGGGAAATATTCAAGGCAAAATATGCCGTTGGCGACGTTGTTACTGCCAAGGTTGTAAGCATGACTACTTACGGTGCATTTGCAAAAATTATTGCAGGTGTTGACGGTCTTGTTCATATTTCGCAGATTGCTGACCGTCGTATCGAAAAGCCGGCTGACGAACTTAAGGTTGGTCAGGAAATTACCGCTAAAATCATCGATATCGACCTTGATAAGAAGCGTGTAAGCCTTTCCATCCGTGCTCTTATTGAAAAGACCGAAGAGGCAGCAGAGGCTGCCGCTGAGGCTCCCGTAGAAGCTCCCGCAGAGGAAACTGCTGAAGCTACCGAGGAATAATCTGCTTTAAGTAGGAATTTGAGGGTAAGCGAAAATGACACTTTATTAAACGGTGTCTAGGTCGTTTACCCTTTTTAATTAAAACAACAGTTTGAGGTGACAAAATGAGCAATTTTTCTGTCGCTCGTAAAATGATAGGTATGGCTTTGTTTAGCGCTATATTGTGCATGTTTGTGCAGTTTTCGTTTTTCTTTCTTTTGAGGAGTTTTTCTACCGAGGTTAAAGGCTACGACGTTTATTCGGTAACTTCCGAAAACCCCGCAGGAACTTATGAGGGTTATATTGATAAAAGCGAAAGACCTGAAACTCCTGAAGAAGATAAGCGTTATATGTCGGTTTTGACCGATATGCCGAAAAGTGCAAAAATTGTTGAAACTGTTTTGAGTACTATTTGCAGTTTGGGCATCCTTTTCTGCACAGTCGGTACTGTTTTGGCTAACACGGCGGCAAAGGACCGTAATTCAGGTGATTTTGACGGTATAGTTTTGGATAAATCACGCGGTTTTAAACTTGGTTTAATGGCATCAGTGCCGTCGGTATCGTTTTATGTTGCGGCACTTATTTTGAGATATTTGCCGTCCTCAAAATCGGCGGATTGGTTTTTTTGGGTCTACCGTTTTATTGCTTTAGGTCCTGTCAAACCTGTAAATGATTTGCTTGTCGGTGCCGAAACCAATTTGGCTTCTGTTCCTTGGTGGTGGGTTGTTGCCTCGGGCGTATATGTCGCATTGTTTATTGTTTTCTGTGGAGTAATGTATCTCATCTGCTATAACGAGGAGTCTTGGGTTGCCAAGATGCTTTATAAGAGCGCTAAAAAAGAGACTAACGTCAGAAGGTTGGGTAGAAGATAATGGGACTTTTCGGCAAAAATTATGACACCCCCGGTAAAGGAGTGTCAAAAAACGAGCGTCAAAAGAGGGGATTTTTCCGCTTTTTTGAACTGTATTTCCGTAATTTTTGGAAACTTATTTCTGCACAGTTTTGGTGCGTTTTGTTGAGTTTGCCGTTGGTGACTATCGGCTTAGGTCAGGTTGGTATGGCGTATGTTTGCCGTATGGCTGCCCGCGATAAGCATAGTTTTGCTACTTCTGATTTTTTTGATGCTATCAAGAAAAACTGGAAAAAAGCATTGCCGTTAGGTATTATTAATCTTTTGATTTTTGCCGTTTTGGCAGCCAACTTCTACGTGCTTATTATCACTTGGTTGAACGGTAATATTGACAAAGTTTTTGCTGCCATAATCTTTGCTGTGGGAATGTTTTTCTACACGCTTTTCAGTTTTGCAAAATTTTATCAGTATACGCTGATGATTACTTTTGATTTTAAATTCAAAACACTTTTCAAAAACTCTTGGCTTTTTGCAACCTTGGGTATCAAACACAATATTATTATCGGCGTTACGCTGTCGCTTATTTATATGGTGATGTTCTGGCTTTTTGCTATGAATCCCGCAGTAGGTGTGCCAATTGTTATTATAGTCGGTGCGTTTTTGTTCCCGTCATTCAGAATGTTCCTCATTCAGTTTAATGTATTCCCCGAAGTCAAAAAGTATATTATTGACCCGTATTATGAGCAACATCCCGACGAGGACGTTGAAAAACGCCGTAGTTTAGGGTTACTTGACTATGATGATGAAGCAATTTTCGAAGATATGCCCGACGACCCTGACGCGTGATTTGAGTGGCTATAAAACTTTTCTGATATTAAACATACTGTCCACTACCCGCCAGTTTTGAGCGTAGAATTGGTTTATTGTCCAATAACTCAATCCGCCTAAATTAAAGTCGTTGACTAACTGTAATCGGGCTTTGGTGCTTCGTGCGTTTTCAAACCAAACAATATGTTTTATGCCGTTTTGTGAGTATTCATAAAACGGAGCTTGGCTTGTTTGGTTAAATTGAATTTCAGCGCCTAAATTGTCGGCTCTTAAAATCGCCTCGTTGATTGAAAGTATTTCGGCAGGGCGTCCTTTGGTGAACGGCAAAGTCCAGTCGTACGCGTAGTTCGGCATACCCATTAAAATTTTTTGGCTTGGTATTTCGGTCACGGCGTAGGACAGAACCCTTTTCACTTCGGAATAGGGTGCAACTGCCATTGGCGGACCGTAAAGGTAGCCCCATTCATAAGTCATTATGATAAGGTAATCAACTATAGAGCCGTGGAAAGCGTAGTCGTGCGCCTCGTAAAGTGTACCGACTTGGGTTGCAGAGATTTTTGGCGCAATAGCGGTTGAAAGCGTCAGACCGCGCGGCTGTAATTCTGCCTTTAATTCTGAAAGAAAACTGTTATATAGTTCGCGGTCGTTTGGGTAAATGTATTCAAAGTCGACATCGACACCTAAATAACCTTTTCTAGTTACGGTTGAAATAATGTTGTTTATGAGATTTTCGCGTGTTTCTGGTGTTTCGAGTACGGTGTGAGCAACGTCACTACTGAAACCTCCGCCTTCCTCGGTGTTGGTTATGACCATTATCGGTGCTACGCGGGACGCTTTGGCAATACTTATAAGTTCGGAATCGTTTACAGTACCAAGAGTACCGTCTGATGACACGCGATGGCTGAAAATTGAAAGATAAGTCAAATACGGCAGAGTTCTTTGTAACACACTGCGATTGATATTAGGGTATGCATAGCCGTTGACCGAAATTGTGCGTTTATTTGTCGGTTCGGGTATTTTGATAATTTGGTCGGGATAAATCGTATATGGCGGTCTGATGTCGGGGTTGGCGTTGATAATACTGTCTAATGATATACCATGGTGCGATGCGATACTGTAAAGGGACTCGCCGTTTGAAACTCGGTGAATTGAGCCTGAAACAGGGATAAGCACATCTTGCCCTACGGTTAAAAGGTTTTGGTCAGGCAGGTCGTTAAAGCGCTCTAATTCGGCAACCGTAACGCCGAATTCTCGAGCGATACTGTAAAGCGAATCACCGCTTTGGACTGTATATATAATCATAAAATCACTCCTTAAATAATGTTTATGCGAGGGGTTAAGAAAATATTAGGAGGATACAATGCAACTTCCTTTAAATTTAGTAACCGACGGTTGTAAAGATTTTTTACAGTTGGATGACGTTGCTTTGAAAAGATTAGAAAAATATGCAAAATTGTTGGTTGAATGGAACGAAAAAATAAATCTTACCGCGATTTTAGACCCCGAGGGTATTGCAGTTAAGCATTTTTTGGACTGTTTGATGATTTTCAAATATGTGGACATTCCTTTCGGCGCATCGGTCATTGATATCGGTACGGGAGCAGGTTTTCCGGGTGTGGTTATGAAAATTGCCCGACCTGATATAAAGTTAACCTTAATGGACTCATTGGCAAAGCGGATTACTTTTTTGGAAAATCTTTGCAGTGAGTTAGAGTTGGACGTTACCACGATTCACTCGCGTGCAGAGGATATAACTACTACACAGCGTGAGGGATACGATTTTGCGGTAGCGCGCGCGGTTGCAAATATGCGCGTATTGACCGAATATTGTATGCCGTTTGTTAAAGTCGGCGGTTCATTTATCGCGATGAAAGGCGCTTCGGCAGAGGAAGAAACACGGGAAGCAACCAAGGCGATTTCGGTACTTGGCGGTACTTTAACTAAAAAAGATATGTTTAATTTGGGGGAATTAGGAGTAAGAGGCATAATAAATGTGAAAAAGATTTCGCAAACCTCGACAAAGTATCCGAGAAACCCCGGAAAAATCTCAAAACAACCTTTATAAAATGTAAAAACGGGCAGTTTTCTGTCCGTTTTTTGTATTTAGTTTTTCTTGATTTTTGTGGTGACGTATGATAAATTTTACTTGCAGTCAAGAGGAGGTAACGCGATGCTACTGGACCGTAAACGTAACGACCGAAAACTTGTGAGTGTATCTCCCGACAAAATTATGGCGTCACCCTTTCAGCCAAGACGAGAGTTTGATTATTATGAACTTTTGGAACTGTCAGCAAGTATCCGTCAAAACGGAATTATTCAACCGTTGACTGTCAGAAAGTTAGGCGAGAGGTACGAACTGATTTCGGGCGAACGAAGACTCAGAGCCAGCGTTATGGCAGGCTTAAAAACAGTGCCTTGTGTTGTGGTTAAAGCGAACGACCGAGAATGCTCGTTAATGTGCCTTATAGAAAATATTCAACGTACTGATTTAAGTTTTTTTGAAGAGGCAGACGGTATAAAACAGCTGATGAACGAATTTTCACTTTCACAAACCGAGGTTGCCGAGTATTTAAGCATTGCACAGTCAACACTTTCAAATAAGTTGCGGTTATTAAAACTTACTCGTGAGCAACGTGAACGTATAACATCGGGAAAACTTACAGAACGTCACGCGAGGGCGTTTATCAGATTACCTGAAGAACGTCGCGATGAGGTGATAAACCGTACGTTAGCCGAGCAGTTGACGGTAAGTGAAACTGAAAATTTGGTCAATAGTATTTTAGCGCCGATTACAGTACATAAAGTACCCGACCGCAAATGCGCAATCGGTGATATAAGAATTTTCACTAACTCGATTTCCAAAATGATTGGCTCGATGAGGCGTTCAGGCGTCGATGCTGAGTCCAAAAAAAGTGAAAACGACAGTTATATAGAATATACCATTCGTATCCCAAAACAGAGAATTAATATTTGATTTTCTCAAAAGTCCTTTCCTAATTTGCCCACCCATATTCATCCCCATACAACGAGCCGCCGCTGTGCTGAAATTTCAGTACGGCGGCGGTTCGTATTTAAATTTATAAATATTTGACTTGAAAGGAATTTAAGTGTATAATATTTCTGAATAATTGTAAGTAGGTGAAGTATGACGGATACAGTGATAATCGGCGGTGGTGCCGCAGGATTGATGACTGCGGTGAAATTAAAGGAAATTAGCCCAAAATCAGAGGTTACTGTGCTTGAAAGCAGTGACCGCGTAGGTAAAAAACTGTTGGTCACCGGTAATGGTCGGTGCAATATTTCAAATATTGACTTGAATGCTTCACGTTATCACGGCGACAGCGATTTTGCCGAGCGTATTATTAATAATTTCGATTTTGATGCTCAAAAATCCTTCTTTGATGCCTTGGGCGTACTGTTTTGCGAGTTAGAGGAGGGCAAAGTATACCCAAAATCATTACAAGCAGGTTCGGTAGTAGATTCTTTGCGTTTTCGTGCCGAGGAATTAGGTGTTAAAATCGTTTTAAATACAAAAGTGACCGAG
The DNA here is from genome assembly GCA_045651745.1 of Acutalibacteraceae bacterium. Classification (GTDB taxonomy): domain Bacteria; phylum Bacillota; class Clostridia; order Oscillospirales; family Acutalibacteraceae; genus UMGS172. The sequence continues at coordinate 7,920 of JAZRSW010000067.1, read as the reverse complement.
GTTAAGCGTTTGGCTGACGGTTTTTCGGTTTTTTGGGGCGGTAAGGAAACGGTTTGCCGTACTGTTGTCGTAGCAACAGGCGGTCAGGCAGGCGGAAAGTTAGGTTCTGTCGACGGATATACAATTTTAAAATCTATGGGGCATAAAATCGAAAAAGTTTTCCCGTCAATCGTTCAAATTAAAACAACCCCCGAAATTGTCCGTCAGTTAAAGGGCATTAAGGTAATGGCAAATGTTACCCTTTCGTCGAATATAGGCACGCGTTGTGAGTTTGGCGAGGTACTGTTTTGTGATTACGGTTTGTCGGGTCCTCCGGTTTTGCAGGTTTCACGTTTTGCAGAGGGTGAAAATGCAACGGTTTCGCTCGATGTTTTGCCGGATATGACCGAAACCGAAATTAAAACCGAAATTTTACGTCGGGCAGATGCTTTTGGTAATCGACCTTTGAGTGAATTGTTCATAGGGTTCTTAAATAAGCGTTTAGGTCAGGTTGTTTTGAAGTCATTGGGGTTGGATATTAATTCACAATGCCGAGAAATTACTGAAAAAACTGCTCAAAAAACAGCCGTGACACTTAAAAACTGGAAATTCAAGGTCACAGGTACAACAGGGTTTGAAAATGCGCAGGTTACTGCAGGTGGCGCTCAAACTTCGCAGTTTTTTGACAGTTGTATGTCCAAAAAAGCCAAGGGATTGTTTGCAGTCGGCGAGGTTTTGAATGTTGACGGTGACTGCGGTGGGTTTAACTTGGCATTTTGTTGGGCGTCGGGCTTCACGGCGGCATTGGGGTTAAAGGATTATTTAGAACAATGCTGATAGTAAGAAATATAAAAATGCCACTTGATACCGATTTTAAAAATCTGAAATCAGAAGTTATCAAGGTTTTAAGGATTGACGGTATTAAGTCGGTAGAACTTTATAAAAAGGCAATTGATGCCCGCAAAAAAGATAATATAACATTCAACTGTGCATTTTTGCTAGAAACCGATAATGACCAAAAAGTGCTTCGCAAACTCAAAATAAAGGATGCAGAAAGTTTTTCAAAGCATCCCTATCAGTTTAAAACCGTAAGCGGTCAGCATAAACGTCCCGTAGTGGTGGGTTTTGGCCCTTGCGGTATGTTTGCGAGTTTGAGTTTAGCCAAGGCAGGTCTTTGTCCGATTGTTTTAGAACGTGGACGTGATGTTGACAGCCGTGTTGCCGATGTCAACCGCTTTTTCGAAACCAATGATTTAGACGAAAATTCTAATATTCAGTTTGGTGAGGGCGGTGCAGGAACTTTTTCCGACGGCAAACTTAACACGGGTATTAAGGATAAACGAATTCGTGCCGTTTTGGAAATATTCTCGAGTCACGGCGCGGGTGAAAATATTTTATACGATGCTAAACCTCATATCGGAACAGACGTTTTGGTGCGTGTGGTAAAATCTATTCGCGAGGAAATCATACGCCTTGGCGGTGAGGTGTTGTTTTGCCACAAACTGACTAAAATCAACACTGACGGCACACGCGTAAAATCGGTTACCGCCGAAACGCCAAACGGTGTAAAAGAGTTTGACTGTGACCGCGTTTTATTGAGTATCGGTCACTCGGCAAGGGATACGTTTTTGATGCTTCAAAAAATGGGCATTATAATGCAACCGAAACCCTTTGCAGTGGGTGCGAGAATTGAACATTCACAACAAATGATAAATTCGGCACAGTACGGACAGTTTGCCGGTCACACTAACTTGGGTGCGGCAGACTATAAGTTGGCAGAACGTGCATCAAACGGTCGCGGTGTGTTTACATTTTGTATGTGTCCGGGTGGTGAGGTGGTTAACGCCTCAAGCGAAAAGGGCAGAGTTGCCGTAAACGGAATGAGTAACAATGCCCGTGACGGCAGAAATGCCAACTCCGCGGTACTCTGCGACGTACATATTGAGGATTATTTTAAGGGCGACGCTCTTGACGGAATGTATTTTCAACAGAAAATAGAACAAAAAGCATTTGAGGTTGGCAAGGGTTTACCCGTAAGCCAAAGTTTAGGTGACTTTTTGGGGATAGGCAAGGCTGACGGGAGTGTTGTACCGACCGCAAAGTCGGGCGTTACATTTGGGGAGATAGGCAAAGTTTTACCGAAATTCGTAACCGAGTCACTTCGCGAAGGTATAGTTTTATTTGACCGCAAAATTAAAGGTTTTGCCTCGCCTAACGCTATATTAACAGCACCCGAAACAAGAAGTTCATCGCCGATTAGAATTATAAGAAATGAAAACGGTCAGGCTTCAATAATGGGACTTTACCCCTCGGGTGAAGGTGCAGGATATGCCGGTGGAATAACCTCAGCGGCGGTTGACGGACTTAAAACCGCCGAGATTATTATAAATGAAATAAATCAAGTTTGATGGGGGAAAGTGTATGAAAAAGCGTATATTTGCAGTTTTGGTATGTATGTGCTTTATGGTATGTGCAGTTGCTTGCGGTACAAAAGAAACAGTGTCTTCAGGCTCTGATGTTGGAGTTACTTCAAGTCAGCAGGAGTCGGCAAATTCTTCTAAAGAAACAGTGACAAGTTCTACTGTCGGTTCATCATCTGTTAACAGTACAACGAGTTCTAAAGTTAACTCATCTTCGGTCATAAGTTCGACAGTAACTTCTTCATCGGTTACAAGCAGTGAGGAGGAAATAAAAGTGCCCGATTGGAAATTAAACCCCGAAAACTATAAATTAATTGCCCTTACTTTTGACGATGCACCGTCACATTCAAACGCTAATAGCAACTCGACTGTGACTATCGTTAAAACATTGAATAAATATGAGGGTGCAGGAACTTTGTTTGTCGTAGGTCAAACACTCAACTCAAAGGGCGCTACACTTTTAAGTTACGCAGTTCAAAACGGTTTTGAACTTGGTAATCATACATACGAGCACCGCAGTGTTTCAACCGACGCTGTCGGCACAACCTGGACTGCCGAACAAAACAAAGCAGATTTTAAAAGGTGTCAGGATCTTGTTTATCAGCAACTTGGCATAACTATGAAATGGTTGCGTCCGTCGGGCGTTCATACCAACGCCGCCGTATATCAGGCTTGTACAGAGTTAGGTCTGCCTTGTATTATAAGAGATACTACCGTTGCAACTAACGACTGGAACAAAGCAACAACACAGCAACAGATAGAAGATGCCGTTATAAACAACGCGTACGACGGTGCTATCGTGCTTATGCACAGTACAAATTCTACTACCGCAGCAGCATTAGAAAAAATATGCTCTGAACTTTACAGTCAAGGCTACCGCTTTTGCACACTTTCGGAACTCTTTGAGTTAAGAGGTGTAGAATACGAAAGTATCCCTCGCGATAAGGGGATAAATGGATATAATCTCGAAAAGGGATATATTTTTAGCAATTAGTACATATTTGGTTAATAGCAAATCAAAGTGGTTTAAAAGAGATGGTGGATTATGAAAAAACTGATAGCAATTTTACTTTGCATGATGTTTGTTTTGACCGTTTCATGTAAAGGCGATAATCACGATAAAGGAAGTAGTATGAGTATGACAGCCGATACAAGCGTTACCGAAACAACATCATCAAGCCCGTCGAGCGCTTCGCAAAACGTTTCGTCCGAAAATCAGTCTTCGCAGGTTGTTTCATCCCAAAACCAATCCTCGCAAACTTCGTCAGAGACGGTATCTTCAAAACCTTCGCGCGAGTATACCGAAAGCGAATGGCGTTTGCATCCTGAAGATTTTAAACTTATTGCATTCACTTTTGATGATGGACCGGGATTTACTGATGCAAATGATAATGCTACAACCAAAATTGTTGATGTTTTGGAGCAGTATTACGGTAAAGGCACGTTTTTCTTTACGGGCGGTGCACTTTCTACACGGGGAGCGGTATTACCGCAGTATGTTCTTGACCACGGTTGTGAGGTTGCCAGTCACTCATATAACCATAAAAAAATGGATTCATTAACCTTTGATGAGGTGCAGACCGAGATTGTCGATATGAATGAGTTACTAAAACAAGAACTCAACGTCACAAATAAGTTCTTCCGCGCAGGCGGGTTCTCTCAAAGCAGTTATATGTGGAGTGTGCTGAGCGGACTTAATATGCCTGCAATAAGATGTGTTATGGGCTTTGGTGATTATGCGGGCGGAAGCGCAACCAAAGAGGAAATAGCACAAAAACTTACGGAAACCGATTTGTGCGACGGCGCTATAATCGGTATGCATTCGACCAACACAAACTGTGTTACTGCCGACGGTTTAAGTCTTGCTTTGCCGACACTTTATGCGAAGGGATATAGATTCTGTACGTTGTCGGAACTCTTGGAATTGCGTGGTATCGACTATAACAGCCTTCCCAAAGGAAAATATATCAACAAAATCAGCAAGCAACCCGACGGAACGGTTAAATATAACTGATTAAAAAAAATATTACATAAATGACTTTGTCAAAACTTCTAAAACGCCGTATGGTTTTGTACGGCGTTTTATATATTTTGCTCTTGCTGAAAAAATTTTTTGAAATATTTTTTAAAAAGTCGTTAAAAAATAAACAAAGTACTTGAAAAATGGGACAAATTAGTATAGAATACTATTGCAATTATTTTTAGGAGGTAACTACCAATGGTTAAAGTTGCTATTAACGGATTCGGTCGTATCGGCCGTCTCGCATTTCGTCAGATGTTTGGTGCTGAGGGCTACGATGTAGTAGCTATCAACGACCTTACCAAACCCTCTATGCTTGCTAATCTTCTTAAGTATGATACAGCACAGGGCGGTTACTGCGGTTACATCGGTGAGAATCTTCACACAGTTTCTGCCGACGATGAAGCAGGCACCATCACAGTTGACGGTAAGACCCTTAAAATCTACGCAGAGAAGGACGCTAAGGACCTTCCCTGGGGCGAAATCGGTGTAGACGTTGTTCTTGAGTGTACCGGTTTCTACTGCTCAAAAGAGAAGAGCCAGGCTCACATCGATGCCGGCGCTAAAAAGGTTGTTATTTCTGCTCCCGCAGGCAATGACCTTCCCACTGTCGTTTACAGCGTAAACGAAAACATCCTCACTAAGGATGACACTATCATTTCGGCTGCATCTTGCACCACCAACTGCTTGGCTCCTATGGCTAAAGCATTGAACGATTATGCTGCTATTCAGAGCGGTATCATGAGCACTATCCACGCTTACACCGGCGACCAGATGATTCTTGACGGTCCTCACAGAAAGGGTGACCTCCGCCGTGCACGTGCAGGTGCTGCTAACATCGTTCCTAACTCTACCGGTGCTGCAAAGGCTATCGGCCTTGTTATTCCTGAACTCAACGGCAAGCTCATCGGTTCTGCACAGCGTGTTCCTGTTGCTACCGGTTCTACTACTATCCTTACCGCTGTTGTTAAGGGTACAGACGTAACCAAGGAAGGCATCAACGCTGCTATGAAGGCTGCTGCTTCTGAGTCTTTCGGCTACAATGAAGACCAAATCGTTTCTTCCGACGTTATCGGTATGCGTTTCGGTTCTTTGTTCGATGCAACTCAGACTATGGTTGCTAAGATTGCTGATGACCTCTATGAGGTACAGGTTGTTTCTTGGTATGATAACGAGAACTCCTACACCAGCCAGATGGTTCGCACCATTAAGTACTTCGCAGAAATCTAATAGATTTTAAAAGTCATAAAACCTCCTCGGTAGAAATACCGGGGAGTGTTTTATTTGTGCAACAACAAAAAACGGTTGGGTTTTACCCCAACCGTTTTTCTTACTTAACGAATTATAGTAATTTCATTGCAATATAATTGAGGTGGCATTGATGATAAGATTCTGTCATATGTGACAATCACACCATCCATAATTTTCAACTCATCACCATTAGCTTTTTCTCCATTTGCAAATTTAACTTCTGCGTTTATGGTGAGCAATGCATAAAATTCTGAATTAAGATTACCTATACAGCAAATGAATTTCTCGTCAATTATAATTCCATATACAGTTGATGGTTTTTTTGTTTGTTCGTTGTACTCTAAAGGCGGATAAATTGATTTTGTTTCTTCAAGCATTTCTTTGCCTGATTTTTCACAAACATCATTTATATTTTCAAATCTCAATACAAACAAATTTTCCTCATCAACTAAATATACTTTTTTGTTTGTTTCAAAATCCTCTTTGCTTGCTCCCAATATGTTCATTATTTGTTTATAGGTACATCCTGATTCAATATTCGAAAATTTAGAGGAGGAAATCCGCGTTACTTGTGTTTGCACTTCTTGCATTTCATTGTTGCTCGTCAAGCCAGAATTAATTTGACTTTGTGATGAAATTGCATCACTATTTATATCAGATGAATTTTTTATTTGTTCGTTTGACGATATTGATGAAAATATATCGTCTTTTTTTATACTACAAGCTGATAATGATGTAACAAATACACATAAAACTATAACACATTGCAAAAATTTCGGCATATAAAATCACATCCCTAAGGTCTAAATTCTTCAAGAAGATTATATAACCATTCTGTTATGCGCGTTCCCCCGTTAGCTCTCCAAGTTGTAGAACCAGATGAATATTCTACTTCATATGCATTGATTGCAAGAACTTGATTTCCTGAATTATAAACGGGACCACCACTCATACCACCCGTATTATCCGCATCATATTCAAGACGAGCCGAAAGTGAATCTGTAATCTTACCTGTGCAAGTCCACATATATTTGCCTTTGTGTTGTACTGTATTATTGTTTTTGTCATTGATACTTGTTGCAATATCACCCGGATAACCTGTAAGCCTAATTTGTGTATTATCAAGTGAACCACTTGTCCACAGTTTTCCAAACCATCCTGTAGAGTAGCCTATCTCTTCTTCAATTTCAACGATAGCCCAATCTTGATTCCAATCACCGCTTTGTGTCCACGCCACGCTTGTATGTATTGTAGTGGATGACATTACACCATAAGGAGCACTATTGGGGCCATCTTGTGCGAATATAACTTCTGCATATTCGCACCACTTTTTCTTTTCAGCATCATAAATACAATGACCAGCAGTAACAACTGCACTTGGACCTTCCAAAAATCCCGTTCCAACTGATACTGTGTTATCAATAACTCCATCATTATTTTCATCCCAATATGATATAATTCTACATATTGCTCGATATGGAAAAGAATTTTTTGGATTTGAGATTCTTTGCCTGTTATCATCACCAATAATATGTTGAGGAATTGTGTCACTATTGGTTATTTCAATATTATCGGTATATGGCAAATTACCATTATACGAAGGGGTAGAAACGGTCGCAAGACCTTTATTTAATGCGGTAGTTGTAATAGATGTGTCACATTCACGTGAAGAAACTTCTCCTGTAATTGTACTTTTTGAAACAACTGTAAATGTTTCCACCTGATAAGTCTGCATAGCATCTTCAGGTGGAACTATGGCATATGTGTTTAAATTACTTGTTGCTAATACGGTTGCGATTAAAGTTAATATTAATAATGCGTTTTTTATCTTTATAAATATACGTTTTTTCATAATTGTTCTCCTCGTTATACTGTGTTTTTTATTGTTTAGTAGTTTTGTTCTTAATAAACATTGGAAACACCTCTTTGTTACAAAATATTTGGCGGGTAAAGCATACCAAACCAGGTGACACAAGATGACGGTTCTATTGCGTTTTACTTATTATATGATTTGCCACCCTGCTTTAAGATACCATAAGTATAACATATTTTGACGTTTTGTGCAAGATAAAATGACAAATTTGTTAATGTTAAGTGGAGTTTTTTGTTTAACCGATTTGCCAAAATGCGAAATAGACCTTTGCACCATTAAATATTGATTGTTTTTTGCGTTTTATTTCGTTTAAACGTGTGTTAATGCTTCAATAATGATTGTAGTACGTCGAAACGCTTTTGAAGCGTTTCGAGAAG
>JAZRSW010000066.1:0-2039 GCA_045651745.1 Acutalibacteraceae bacterium | reverse complement strand
GCCAAACCAAAATCCGTTCTCTTTTGAGGGCGGATTTATTTGTTTATACTTGCACATCATGTAAATTTATAGTATACTAAACTCAAATTGGTGATGAAACCAAAGGAGATGGTGAAATATGAAAATCTACTTTGTCCGACATGGGCATCCGGATTACAGTAAAAACTGTTTGACCGAATTAGGCCATAAGCAGGCGGCTGCGGCGGCTTTAAGTTTGAAAAGCAGCGGAATTGAACAGATTTTTGCGTCTTCTTACGGTCGCGCTATTGAAACCGCAGAGCATACCGCCGATATATTAGGTCTTGAAGTCATTCCTTGTGATTTTATGAAAGAAATTGCCTGGGGTTCTGTAGATGATGAGCCGATTTTAGAGGCAGGCCACCCTTGGAGATTATCTACCGTTTTCGCGGCTGAAGGAAAAAGTTTGACCGATTTTGATTGGTGTCAGAAAGAACCGTTTTGCAAAAGCAAGGTTGTAGCAAGCAGTGATGTGGTAATCAAGGGGCTTGATGCTTGGTTAGAGAGTCTCGGATATAAAAGAGAAGGCGAGTATTACCGTGTTGGTGAAAACACGCCGAAGGCCGTTGCAATGTTTAGTCACGGCGGGTCATCTTCGGTGGCTTTTTCGCATTTATTCAACATTCCTTTTCCACAGATTTGCGGTATGTTTCGCATAGATTTTACGGGTATTGCAGTTGTTGATTTGCCTGACAAACCGGGAGAGCTTGTATACCCAATACTTCGCTCATTAGACGAGAGTCATTTGGCAGGAATTGAAGCCGAATGAATTTTTAAGGGTGATTTATAATGAACATAAAAACATATTTATCCAACAACGAAAATGATATGAACTACGCGGTGGCGTGGATGGGCGTACACTTTTCGATATGGCGTCGGTCACAAAAATCATTTCGACCACTTCACTTGCTTTAATTGCACTCGGCTATTAAGCAAGATTTGGTAACGAAAAAAGCGGTTGACTTTGGTGATGTTTTATAGTACAATGTTGAGAGCAAAAACAAAAGGAGATTAAATATGGGATTTTTAAAGGACAAAACAGCCATAATTACCGGTGCGGGATTTGCGTCTTTATCTGACGGAAGATGCGGTTCTATCGGTTACGGTATTGCTACTGCTTATGCAAAAGAGGGCGCAAACCTCGTTATAACAGGAAGAAACGTTCAGAAGCTCGAAAAGGCTAAAGAGGAACTTGAAAAACTTTACGGAATAAAGGTTTTAATTTCATCTGCCGATATTTCAGCGGGTTCTGACAACGAAGCAATTGTAAAGTCGGTTGTTGACGCTGCTATTGCCGAGTTCGGAAGAATCGACGTGCTTATTAATAACGCTCAGGCTTCGGCTTCGGGTGTTACCATTCAGGACCATACTACCGAGCAGTTTGATTTGGCACTTTATTCAGGTCTTTATGCTACATTCTATTATATGAAGGCTTGCTATCCTTATCTTAAGGAAACTCAGGGAAGTATTATTAATTTTGCCTCGGGCGCAGGATTGTTCGGCAACTACGGACAGTGTGCTTATGCCGCCGCAAAAGAGGGTATCCGCGGTCTTTCAAGAGTTGCCGCTACCGAGTGGGCGAAGGACGGTATTAACACAAATGTTGTATGCCCGCTTGCCTGGACTGCACAACTTGAAAACTTCGAAAAAGCTTACCCCGATGCATTTAAGGCTAATGTAAAAATGCCCCCTGCAGGACATTTCGGCGATTCCGAAACCGAAATCGGCAGAGTTTGCGTTCAGTTAGCTTCCCCCGACTTTAAGTATATGAACGGTGAAACATTGACGTTAGAGGGCGGTATGGGACTTCGCCCGTAATGTTGGTTTTTGATAGATGATTCAACCCCACCCGTCCACATTCGTGGGCGGGTGGGGTTTTATTGTGTAACGAATACTACCAGCTGTGCTGGTAGTTCCAAAAAGCTTTAGCTATGAGTAGAAAAAGAATCCTCCTTCGTCTAAAATAGAAGTGGGTTTGCCAACCACAACAAAAAGACGAAGGAGGAATCAAGTATGAAACT
>JAZRSW010000065.1:0-16660 GCA_045651745.1 Acutalibacteraceae bacterium | reverse complement strand
GCGCTCTCCCAGCTGAGCTATACCCCCAAGCGACGTTTAGTATGATACCATATATATTTTAAAAATGCAAGAGTTTTTTTATATTTTTGTAAAATTCATATTTAATGTGAAATAAAGGTGTTTTGTTGTTGCAAATTGGCTTTAATTGGGGTAAAATATGGTTGTATTTTAGCACAAAGGACGTAAAACAATGATAATTTCAGATAATTTTCCTTATAATCACGAATTTTTTAAAATATTTGAAGAAATCTGCAAAATTCCTCACGGTTCTGGCAACACCGAGGCAATTGCGGATTACTGTATAAAATTTGCAAAAGAGTGCGGTTGTGAAGCCGTTAAAGATAGCGTAGGAAACGTTGTTATAAAAAAGGTAGGCGGTATAGGTTTTGAATCGGCTGAGCCGATTATCATTCAAGGTCACTTGGATATGGTTTGTGAAAAAACCACTGACAGTAGCCACGATTTTACCTGTGACCCATTAAGTCTTTCATTTGACGGCAAGTATATTACTGCCGAAAACACCACACTGGGCGGAGATGACGGTGTTGCAGTTGCTTTCGGTTTGGCTTTAATTAAGGATAAGGAATTACAACTGCCACCGCTTGAAATTTTGTTGACTATGGATGAGGAAACCGGATTACATGGTGCATCAGGTCTTGACGGTAGTCTGCTTTCAGGCAAAACCCTCATAAATCTTGACTCGGAGGAAGAGGGAACACTGCTTTGCGGTTGCGCAGGCGGTGTCAGGGTTTCAGTTGCCAAAAGGTTTAAAGAAAGCCTTTTTTGTGGCACTTGTGTTACTTTGAGCCTTGCCGGTTTGGCGGGCGGACATTCGGGTGTTGAAATACACAAACGCCGTTTAAATGCGGCAAAAGTTATGGCCTCATTGTTGGGTGATGTTGCTGAAAAAATCAGACTTATTTCATTTGAAAGCGGTTCTAAAACTAATGCAATTCCCTGCAACTCAGTTGCAAAGTTTGTTGTTTGCAAAAGTGATATTGACTTTGTTTTGGAAAAAATCAACTCAAAGTTTGGTTCGTTAGAAGTTATAAGTTCAGAGGATAATCCAAAATTAAACATCGATAAAAAGAGATATTTTGGCAAGGCGTTATCTGTTGAAGATACTAAAAGTATTTTGGGATATTTGAACGAAGTGCCTGACGGAGTGCTCAGTGAGGGTGAAACAGGTGTTATTACTTCACTTAACATCGGTATAAGCACATATTTAAAAGGGGATTTGTATTGTGGCACTCTTGTAAGAAGTATGGATAATACCGAGATGGGAAACGTTTGTGAAACCGTTAAGAAAATTGCTCTCGGATTTGGTTTTGAGGTTGATTTTGGCGAGTCTTATCCTGCTTGGGAATATAATAAGGTTTCACCTTTAAGAGATAAAATGGTCACGGTATATGAAAAAATGTTTGGTGACAAACCTCAGATTGCAACAATTCACGCAGGGTTGGAATGCGGTGTTATTTCCGAGCAAATACCCGGAATGGATGCCGTATCCTTAGGTCCTAATATTTTAGACGTTCATACAGTTAACGAAAAACTCGATGTTGAAAGCTCTATCAGAGTGTGGGAATACCTTATTGAGTTGTTGAAGAGTTTTTGACCGAATTACGCTTTAAATTGCAATATAATAATTTAAAAGAAAACAAGGCACTGCATTTTGTACTAAAAGCAGTGCCTTAAATTGTTACTTTTACTTAAATTTAAATTTTGGGTAAAATAAACTTGACAGAAAAGAAACAATGGGTTAAAATTAATGAAAATGGTTAATTGTATACATTTATGTAATTAAAGAACTAAGGAAGATGTAATTGAGTACTCCTGAACACAGTAAAATTGACGGTATGTCAACCGATGTTACATCTAAATCTGTAGTTACTGTCTTGAGTGACTACGCTTTGCTTGTCAAGTCAAGAGCGTTAAAGTATCTTAACAATTACTGCGAACTTGAGGATTTAATTCAAGAGGGTAATATAGGTCTGCTTACGGCTTTCAGAAAGTACAACAGTGAACTTTCGGGGTTTACAACCTTTGCACGTAGATGTATTGACGCTTCGATTGTTGACTATTTGCGTCGTTTGAATAAATTAACCGAAATACCAAAAGAACTTTTGGTTGATATTGGGGATGTGCAGATTGCTGACACTCAATCTAACCCTGAACAAAAAGTTGCCGTTAAGGACGAATATGTTAAAGTCGTAGAACGTGCCAGAACGGATTTATCAAATAGGGAGTTTGCTGTGTTTTCATATATATTACGCGGTTTTTCTCCCAAAGAAATAGCACTTCGCCTTGAGACCGATTTAAAATCCGTCAATAATACTGTAGGACGAATTCGTGCTAAATTAAAATAGTTTATATGCCCTTTGTAGCTTAAATCAGGCAGAGCGTTGTATTCCAAAGATGTCGGTGCGATTCCGTCCGGGGCTAAAATACTCATATTGAGAGAGGTAAAAAACATGTTCGAAGACAAGACCCTAAAGTGCAAAGATTGCGGAGAAGAGTTCGTATTCACTGCAGGCGAGCAGGAGTTCTATGAGTCCAAAGGATTCGTAAATGAGCCCCAGCGTTGCAAGAAGTGCCGTGATGCACGCAAGAATGCAGGTAGAGCTCCGAAAGAGATGCATGAGGCCGTTTGCGCTTCTTGCGGAAAGCCCGCAATGGTGCCGTTCGTACCCCGTGACGACCGTCCCGTATATTGCAGCGAGTGCTTTGCCAAGATGAAGGAAGAGCAGGCTTAATTTATTGCTTTACTTCGGCCGTTTCAGTTTTCTGAAGCGGCCTTTCTTGTTTTTTAGATATATTTTTCTATTATCTCATACAAATTTAATATTTTATTCATATATTTTTCTGTGGTTGATTTAAAATAGAGTTAAGGTCACAGAATTTAAAGGGAGGTATTTTTATGCCTAACAAAAAAGTGTTGATAGTTGATGATGATATAAATATTTGCGAACTATTGCGTCTTTATTTGGCAAAAGAAGGTTTTGATACCGTTATTGCTAATGACGGAGAATCTGCGATTGTAAAGTTTAATATAGATGAACCTGACCTTATTTTGCTTGATGTTATGATGCCGAAATTGGATGGCTGGCAGGTTTGCAGAACTATTCGTAAGTCTTCATCTGTGCCGATTATAATGCTTACGGCAAAGGGTGAGACTTTTGACAAAATTTTAGGGCTTGACCTCGGCGCTGATGATTATGTCACCAAACCTTTTGATTCAAAAGAGGTTGTTGCCCGCGTTAAGGCGGTGCTTCGCCGTGCCGCAAGCAATGATGAAACTGCCGAAAAAATCGTTAAATACGATAAGTTGATTATAAACCTTACAAACTATGAGTTAATCGTAGACGGTAAGGCTGTTGATACTCCGCCTAAAGAGTTAGAGTTGGTTTACCATTTGGCAAGCAATCCAAACCGTGTATATTCGCGTGACCAACTGCTTGACGAGGTTTGGGGATTTGAGTATTACGGTGATTCACGTACTGTTGACGTTCACGTTAAAAGACTTCGTGAAAAATTAGAAGGCGTTTCTGACCAATGGTCTATTAAGACTGTTTGGAGTGTCGGTTACAAGTTTGAGTTAAAGCAGAACTGATTTTATGAGGAATAAACTGTTTAACAAGTTGTTTTTAACCACCGCCGTTGCGCTTGTTGTTAGTATTTTGCTGATTCTCGTGCTATTAAGCGTGTCGGTCAACAGTTATTTTATTAATGACAAAAAACAACTATTAACCGACAACTGTAAAACGGTAGCAAGTGTTTTAACAAGCCGAACCGACAGTAATATTAATTTTCAAGTCGGTCTTGATGCAATGATAAGCGTTGTGTCAAACGCCGTACTTGGTGAAACCTATGTCTGTGATGCTGACGGCAACGTATTTTCTTGTAGTTGTAATGAATGGCGTCAGGAAAAGAACTGTATTCATTCCAAAGGTGTCATACCAGAAAAAGTGCTCACCTCGGCTGAAAAGGGGAGTTTCTTTGAAGTTGGACGCTTACAAGGAAGATTTTTAAAGACATACTATACCGCCGTTGCTCCGTTTCATTCGGGTGATGGCTCGGTTGCAGGTTTTGTGTTAATTTCATCACCGGCTCATATTTTGCAGAGTATGTGGTCTGAATTGACCAATATATTTATACTTTGTACCGCATTGCCGTTGACTGTGCTATTTGTATTTCTTTATATTACGACTAAAAAAATAACACGTCCTGTCAATATGATGTCTAAAGCAGCAGTTAAAATGTCTAAAGGTGATTTTTCCGAGCGTATTCCCGTTAATGGTGACGATGAAATTGCTGAACTTTCCAAAGCGTTTAACACAATGTCTAATTCATTAACTCAACTTGAAGGTATGCGTCGCAGTTTTATTGCTAATGTTTCTCACGAATTGAGAACACCAATGACTACAATCGGCGGATTTATTGACGGCATATTGGACGGAACGATACCGCCCGAAAAGGAAGAGCAGTACCTCGCAATTGTTTCAACCGAGGTTAAGCGTCTTTCCCGTATTGTTCAGTCTATGTTGAGCTTGGCGAGGTTGGAGTCTGGTGAGCAAAAGGTTAATCCCACAAATTTCAATTTAAGCGATTTGACAATTGAGATTATGTTGTCACAAGAGCAGAGAATTGAAGATAAAAACATTAGCGTCAAAGGATTGGAAAAAGGCACGGATGTTATTGTTACTGCTGACCGCGATTTGATTTATCAGGCGGTTTATAATCTTGTTGATAATGCTATAAAATTTACTCCCGAAGGCAAGAATATCGAAATTACTGTTTCAAGCGATAACGATACTGTAAAAATTGCAATAAAAAATGACGGTAAGGGTATACCGCAAAACGAAATGCAACAGATTTTTGAACGGTTTTATAAATCTGATAAATCACGTTCAATTAATAAAGAGGGAACAGGTTTGGGTCTTTATATTACTAAAACAATAGTTGATATTCACAAAGGGAATATCACTGTAAATAGTGTTCCCGAAAGTTATACCGAATTTGTAATTACATTACCTTTGAAAGGACAATTCTAATGGATTTTGAAAACAATAATACATTCAATGAAGACACTGAAAATGAAGTTGTTTCAACTGAGGAAGTCGATGTTGCAGTTGAGGTTGAAGAATCTGAAAATGAAAGTATTTCACCTGACGATAATGGCTCAACAGTAACGTTTGACACCGTGACAAAACCCGTTGAGCAAACTTCAAATACCGGAGTCAAGGTATTTTTCGCGATGATTGCGGTGGTTGTTGCTTTGATTATTGCCGTTTCGGCAGGCTATGTTTTAGGTGGCAATCAATCTAATAGCGATAATGATAAAAATTATGGTTCGACATCAACGGTAGGAAAAGATGAGGCAAACCATCAGTATAACATTACGACAGTTTATAATAACGTAAACCCGTCGGTTGTAGGCATTTCTGTTTATACCGGTAATACCCTTATGGGATATGCCAGCGGTGTTATATATACTGAAGACGGTTATATTGTAACCAACGACCACATATATGCCGAAGTTGCTTCTCCTAAGTTTTTGGTGACCTTGTATGACGGTTCGATTTATGATGCTGAGTTTATTGCGGGTGACACAAGAAGTGACTTGGCAGTTTTAAAAATAAACGCCACAGGCTTAAAGAAAGCAACTTTCGGAAATTACAGTGAGGTTATTACGGGTGAAGAGGTTATAACTATTGGTTACCCGACCGGAGTTTCGGCTAAATCGGTATTAACTTTTGGAACTGTTTCATCGCCTGCGGTAAGATTTACCGGCTCATCAAGTTATTCAACCAAAATGATTCAAACCGATGCACCGATTAATCCCGGTAATTCGGGCGGTGCTCTGGTAAATATGTATTCGCAAGTAATTGGTATTCCGTCGATAAAGCTTGCAGGAACTTCTTACGATAATATCGGTTATGCAATACCGTCGGATACAGTTATCAAGGTTGCAGATTCGCTTATTAAACACGGATACGTTGAAGGCAGAGGAAGACTTGGTATTACCTATACTGAAATTAATTCAGTTATGGCAAAAATATCAGGTTCACCCACAGGCTTGAAAATCGGTAAGATAAGTGATGACAGTGACCTTTACGGTAAAGGTATTAACGTCAATGACATTATTACTCATATCAATAACGTTGAAATAACGAGCAGTGACGTAGCCCTTGATATTATCGAAAGCACCGCACCGGGAGTTCCTTTGAATTTCACCGTTTACCACGAAAAAACAAAGCAAAGCAGTTCGGTTTATGCCTCGCTTTTGCCTGACCAAGGTAACTCAAGCTATAAAATTCAATTTACAGATGAGTCAACCGGCAATCCGTTTGGCGGTGATATTGATGATTTCTTCTCTGACCATTGATTAAAACAGAAAAATTAAACCCCTCACAGTTTTTAGGACTGTGAGGGGTTATTTTAGTTATTGAATTATTCAACGTAACCGTCAGGGTTGCCTTTTTGCCAACGCCAAGTATCAACACACATATCTTCAATAGTGCGTTTTGCTTCCCAACCTAAAAGGTTTTTAGCCTTGTCAGCGTTTGCATAAACTTCGTCAGGGTCACCGGGACGACGTGGGTCAATGACGAACGGAATTTCAATTCCCGAAGCCTTTTGGAATGCGTCCTTTAACTGTAAAACACTGCAACCGTTACCGGTACCGAGGTTAATTGCCTCACAACCGGTGTTGTTCAATGCCCAGTTAACAGCCTTAACGTGACCGTCAGCCAAGTCAACAACGTGAATGTAGTCACGCACACCGGTACCATCCACTGTATTGTAATCATTACCGAAAACGTGAAGTTTCTCTAACTTGCCGACAGCAACTTGTGAAATATACGGCATAAGGTTGTTGGGAATACCCTTGGGGTCTTCACCTATAAGTCCGCTTTCGTGGGCGCCGATAGGGTTAAAGTAACGAAGTAAAGCAATACTCCAACCGTTGTCCGAGACATAAAGGTCACGAAGCATTTCTTCAATAAACAATTTTGTTCTGCCGTAAGGATTAATTGCTCCTAAAGGCATAGTTTCAACCAACGGCATAGTTTTTGCAACGCCGTAAACTGTAGCAGAGGAGGAGAACACGATTTTCTTAACACCGAACTCTTCCATAACATCGCAAAGTACGAAGGTAGAGTCAATATTGTTTTTATAGTATTCCATAGGAATTTTTACTGACTCGCCAACAGCTTTTAAACCTGCAAAATGAATTGCGGCATCAATTTTGTTTTCCTTGAAAATTGTGCGAAGAGCCTCGCGGTCACGAACGTCTGCTTTATAGAATTTTACCGGCTTGCCGATGATTTTCTCAACACGTTTTAAGGATTCTTCCTTACTGTTGCGAAGATTATCTACAACAACAATGTCATATCCTGCCTTTGAAAGTTCGATACAAGTGTGGCTACCGATATAACCTGCACCGCCTGTGATTAAAATTGCCATTATAATAACACCCTTTCGGAAAATTTAAGCTAATTTACGACCCATAAGCACACCCATAACAGATGCCATCATAAGTCCTCTTGTCCAACCGCTTGAATCACCCAAACAGTAAAGACCTTCAACACTTGTTGTGAGGTTTTCATCCATCTTTACGCGGTTACTGTAAAATTTCAATTCAGGACTGTAAAGCAGGGTTTCGGTTGAAGCAAAACCGGGTACAACGTGGTCAACCGCCTGAATGAAGTTTATAATGTTGGTCATTGCGCGGTAGGGCATTGCGGCGGTAATATCGCCCGCAACTGCGTCGGGCAAGGTGGGTTTCAGGTTTGCACGGGCTAATTCCTTATCCCAAGTACGCTTACCGTCTAAAATATCACCATAACGCTGAACCAAAATGTGACCTGCGCCGAGCATATTGGTCAACTCACCAACTTTTTGAGCGTATTCAATTGGTTGATTAAAAGGAACGCTGAAATTGTGTGAGCAAAGGATTGCAAGGTTAGTGTTCTGCGATTTAAAATCCTTATATGAGTGACCGTTAACAACAGCCAGATTGTTATCGTAGTTTTCTTGGCTTACAAAACCACCGGGATTCTGACAGAAAGTACGAACCTTGTTCTTAAACGGCTTTGGATAGCCGATGAGTTTTGATTCATACAAAACCTTGTTAACGGTTTCCATAACTTCGTTTCTAACTTCAACACGGACACCAATGTCAACAGTACCGGGTTGATGCGCGATATTATGCTCAGCACACTGTTTTTCGAGCCAATCTGCACCTCTGCGTCCGGTAGCAACAATAACACTTTCAGCTTTGATTTCGAAGTCTTGCTTACGGTCGGTAGCCATAATGCCGACACATTTGTCACCGTCAAAAATGAGGTTGGTACATTCTGTGCCAAAATAAATTTCAACACCGTTGTTTATTAAATATTTTTCGATTGAAAGGTAAATATCTTGTGCTTTTTCTGTGCCCATATGACGAATAGGACAGTCAACAAGCTGTAAACCTGCTTGAATTGCACGTTTTCTGATTTCTTTTACTTCTTCGGTGTTGCCCAAGCCTTCTACATGCTCATCTGCACCAAATTCAAGGTATATTTTATCGGCGTAGTCAATTAATTCCTGTGCAAAATTTTCACCGATAAGTGAAGGCAAATCACCACCGACTTCATAGCTTAAAGAAAGTTTGCCGTCGGAAAAAGCACCTGCACCTGAAAATCCGGTAGTAATATGGCAAAAAGGCTTGCAGTTTACACACTTTTTAGTCTTTGATTTGGGACAGTGACGGTTTTCGACCGATTGACCCTTTTCAACAATGACTATTTTTTTCTTACTGCCAAGTTTAATCATCTCAATTGCCGTAAAAATACCGGCAGGACCGGCACCTACAATAACTACGTCTGTTTTCATTTAAATCTCTCCAAAAATCAATTATTAAAATGATAAACGGATATATCTTTAAATAATCCAATATATTATAGCATATTTAAAACGCTTTTGCAACAAAATAAATTGCTTTAATTTAACATCACTATATACTTTTGTTGTTGAAAAAGATAAGGATTTGTGTTAAAATAAATATACAAAAGTACAATAAATAAAAGGAGGGACAATAATGTCTGTTTTGAATATTACAAAAGAGAATTTTGAAAATGAGGTTTTGAAATCTGAAAAACCTGTTTTAATCGATTTTTACGCGGATTGGTGCGGACCTTGTCAGATGGTAGGTCCTATTGTTCACGAAATTGCCGAAGAACGCGATGACATCAAAGTCGGTAAGATTAATGTTGACGAGCAACCCGAATTAGCTGCAGCTTTTCGTGTTCAAAGTATACCGATGTTAGTGGTTGTGAAGGACGGTAAAATCACCAATCAATCAGTCGGTGCTATGCCGAAAGCACAAATTTTGGAATTGCTTTAATTTAAAATTAAAACCGCTGTTTCGATTTGAAACAGCGGTTTTATCATATAATAAAAATAATTAAATATTGTTTTCTCTGATGCCTAATACACCTAATGTACCGGGTCCACAGTGGCAGGAAACGGTGCATCCTGCGCGGGTGATAAGCACTTCTTTGTCAGGGTATGCGGCTTCAACCATTGCTTTTAATTCCAAAGCGATTTCGTCACAGTTGCCCGAATGGGTGACAAATATACGTTTGCCGATAAACTTGTTGTCTTCAGCCAATTTTTCAGAAACGTATTGCTTTAATACTTCGTTCATTTTGCCACGGTACTTTTTGGTCACCGACATTTTACCGTCTTTAACCTGAATCATCGGGCGGAGTTTCAAAAGGTTTGCGCCTAAAGCAGCGATGGAAGAGCAACGGCCGCCTTTGTGAAGATATTCTAACGTATCAACAACGAATGATGCATCAACCTTCGGAATAAGTGTGTTGATTTCATCATAAATTTCTTTTGCAGATTTACCTTCATCGGCTAAATCACAAGCGTGAAGTACTAATAGACCGATACCTGTTGAGAGGTTGCGACTGTCAATGCAATAAACATTATCCATATCTTCAGCCGCCATACGTGCACTGTTAAATGTGGTAGACATTTCGGAACTGATATGGAAATAAACAGCCTCATCGCCGGTTTTTACATGAGTATTAATAAATTCCTCGTGCTCTGCCATATTGGTAGCAGTGGTTTTGGCAAGGTTTCCGCTTGTTTTATAATAAGCATAAACGTCATCAGGGGTGATATCTACGCCGTCACGATGGGCTTCGTCACCCAAAACTACGGTTAAAGGACTGATTTTAATATTTCTTTCAGCGGTGATTTCAGCCGAAAGGTCGCAAGTGCTATCACTTAAAATCAAAGTTTTTTTATCGCTCATAATTCTTGCCCTCCAATAACAAGTCTAATTTATTGTGATTGTAACACATTTTTCGATATTTTTCAACATTTTTTATTTTATATAAAAATTACTCTTTTATTTTCGTAAAATTACTGTTATAATATTATTTGTAATTATAGGCAATTAGTATTTCATGAAATGGGATGTATAAAATATGGCAAAACAAAACAATTATTCTACTTTTGCCGCGTGTCTTGCGGTAGGACTTGTTGCGGTTATCGCAATTACGGCAATTGCAATCAACGGTTGGGGAAAGAAAGACCCTGTGACCGAAAGTTCTTCGGTTGATACTGTGTCACTTCCGTCAACCTCAAGCGAAGCAGAGTCGAGTTCTGCGCCGTCTTCATCTGAAGAAACACCGTCTTCGTCAGAGGCTGAAAGTTCGTCAAGTCAGGTTAGCTCTACTACAAGCTCGAATAACAGTAGTTCTACTTCAAGTGGCAAACGTCCCGCAAACTACCCTGCAAATGACGGGGATAAGGTTTGCTATTTGACCTTTGATGACGGTCCGTCAACTGCTGTTACCACAAGGATTTTGGAAACTCTTGATAGATACAATGTTAAAGCTACGTTTTTTGTTGCAAACGGCAGTAAAAGTTTATTGACTGCAATTAATGATGGTGGTCACGCTATAGGTTTGCACACAAATACGCACGATTACGATATTTATAAGAGTAAGGAAGCCTATTTTAAGGACTTGAACGCCATTAGTGATAAGGTTTATGCAGCAGTGGGTGTACGTTCTAAAATTATCCGTTTCCCCGGTGGAAGCAGTAATACCGTAAGTAAGAGCCGTTGTCCGGGTATAATGTCAGTCTTGGTTGAAGAGGTTGAAAGACAAGGTTATGCTTATTTTGACTGGAACGTTGACAGTAACGATGCCAACGCAAGCAAAATGGAAGTTATTGACGGTAAGAAGAGAACACCTAAAGCAACTATTGTAAGCAGTGTTTTAAACAGTGCTAAAAATAAAGATAAAATTTGTGTTTTGATGCACGATATTGCAGTTAAAACAACCACAGCCGACGCACTTCCTGAAATTATTGAGGGACTTCGCGATATGGGTTACAGATTTGAAGTATTAACAACGTCATCTCCCGTTTTCCACATGAAAGTTAACAACTAAGGAGTGTTTTATAATGGTTTTAAAGATTAAAAAACTCAGTGAAAATGCTGTTATCCCGAAAGCCGCCACAGGTGGCAGTGCGGGTATGGATTTATATGCTTGTCTTGACAGTGATATTACTTTAGCACCCGGTCAGCGAGCATTGATACCTACCGGTATTGCAATTGCGTTAGAGTCTAACGCTTTCGTTGCTTATATATATGCACGAAGTGGCTTGGCTATTAAAAGCGGTATCACTTTGTCAAACTGTGTAGGCGTTGTTGACAGTGATTATCGCGGTGAAGTAAAGGTTGGTTTGATTAATTTGTCCGACAGCGAGTATACCGTTAAGAACGGGGACAGAATTGCTCAAATGGTAATTGCTCCCGTTATTATGGCTGATATCGAAGAGGTTTCAGAACTCGACGAGACCGAACGTGCCGAAGGTGGCTTTGGTTCAACCGGAAGGAGTTAAAAATGAAGTCATTTGCGTTAAAACATAAGTCAACATTAAATTCAGCGTCGGTTGTACTGTTTGTTTTGAGTTATATTGTGTGCGGTATTTTCGGTTGGCTTGATGTTATAATGGATTTGTTTAACGTTAACAGTTCAAATATCGGTGAAAAACTTATAATGCCGATTACATACAGTATAGTTTGTTTTGTGTTTTTCGCATTGCTGATAGCTCTTACGGTTTTTGGGTTATTGCTAAAAAACAAAGTAATGGTTTTTTTGAGCCTTACTTATGAAGTGCTTTTTGTGGTTTCCTTTGCATTGTTAGGTGTGTTTACTGTTGGAAGCATTGAAAGTGCGGAAGTTTTCAAGATTTTAACCTATGTATTGTGCTTTATGTTAGTTCCCGTTTACGGAGTAATCTGGCATTTAAGGGTTATATTCTTTTTGATTTTTATTCCTTTGATTATTTTTGGAATTATATCTGCCGTAAAAGTGTGTAAAAAAGTGAAATAATGATGTTTTAAGGTGCGGTATAAACCGCACCTTTGTTATTTTTTTAAACTTGTCTGCATAGTATTCTTAGAGAAAGGATTGATATTATGCAGACGTTTTATCCTAAACAGAAAAATCAAAGTGATTATAAATTAAATATATTGGTACTGCAGACAGTTACTGTTGCGGTAATTTTACTTTTTGGTATAGGTATTCGCATATTTGGCGGAGAGGTTTATTTAAAATTTAGCCATTGGTATCACAAAAATTTTGATGATATTACATTAGCGTCAGAGGTTTTGACTCCTGAAAACAGTGAGCCTATTAAATCACCGCAAGTTTACACTGAAAGTGAAATAGAAGGGACTAAAGAGCAGGCATCGGATATTGAAAATAATACCGACGAAACAGAGAACACAGGGGAAGAATACGACAACGAAATTGACGGTAATGTCACCGGAAATATAACCAACTTTGAAAATGTTGAAACAACAGCCGTGTCGGGTGGGATTAACACCTTTTTAATGCCGACGGCGGGAGAAGTGGTTTCGAAATACGGCTACCGCACACACCCTATAACTAAAAAATATGCAATGCATAACGGAATTGATATTGCCGCTAAAAAAGGGAGTGATATATACGCTTCGTTTGACGGTACGGTTACGTCGGCAGGGTACAGTGATTCTTACGGATACTATGTTATAGTGTCACACTCTAAAAATGTTGAAACACTTTATGCTCATTGCAGTAAATTAAAGGTTAAAAAGGGCGATACTGTTACAAAAGGCGATGTAATAGCATTAGTCGGTAGTACGGGTTGGTCAACCGGACCGCACTTGCATTTTGAAATAAGAGTTGGCGGTTATCGAATTGACCCTGAATGGATGTTAGGCAGTGTGACCGAGGTATGATTTTCAAACTTTTTAATATAGAGTTTCAAATTTCCGTTCCGTTTGCGGTGATGTTTGCATTTTTGCTGGTTACAGATAAAACGGGATTAATGTCGGCGTCATTGCTAGCAGTGGTATTGCACGAAATGGGCCATTTACTTTGGATGAAAAAATGCCGAACTGCACCGAAATCGGTCAAAATGTCATTAGGCGGAGTGCTTATGGTGGGAAGTGCCTTTTGTACCGCGAAAGAAAGCATTTCCATAGCATTGGCAGGACCGATAGTGAATTTTTTATTTACTGTTGTTTTTTATTTTCTTGGCGTTTATTTTGATAATGTGTTAGTGGTGGCATTCGGCGTTGTGCAGTTTTTAGTTGGTGCTGTCAATCTTTTACCCGTAAAAGGTCTTGACGGTGGAACAGTTTTAACGGTATTACTTGAAAAATACTGTAAACGAAACGTTGTTTTAATCGTGAAATTAGTATCATTTTTCGTTTCGGTTGCGATTTTGGTGCTTGGGTTTGCCGTAGTTGTAAAAAATACTTCAAATCCGTCATTGCTTTTATTGGGAATATATCTTATAATATTAAATATATCCCGCATAGGACTTTATAATTGATTTTTTGGACGTGAAAAAATGACAACAGATAAGATGGAACAATTACTGCTTTCGGTTCAAAAGCCTGGGCGATATGCCGGCAACGAGCAGGGAAGCGTTATAAAGGATAAGTCAAAGGTAGATTTAAGATTTGCTTTCTGCTTTCCCGATACTTATGAGGTTGGAATGTCCCACCTCGGAATGAAAATTCTTTACTCTCAGTTTAATGCCCGCGAGGACATTTGGTGCGAGCGCGTATTTGCACCTTGGGTTGATTTTGAAGAGGTTATGAGGGAAAATAATATTCCTCTGTTTGCTTTGGAAAGTCACGACCCGTTGACCGAATTTGATATTATCGGTTTTACATTGCAATATGAACTTTGTTATACCAACGTTTTAAATATGCTCGATTTGAGTGGTATTCCGCTTAAATCATCAGAGCGTAAGGGCTTGAAAAATTTGGTAGTAGCAGGCGGTCCTTGTGTTTGTAACCCCGAACCGCTTGCCGATTTTGTCGATATTTTCTTTTTAGGTGAGGGTGAAGAGGTCGATTTAGAGGTTATCGACCTTTACCGTGAATGTCGAGATAAAGGTGTTTCAAAGGAAGAGTTTTTAAAAAAAGCCTCTCAGATTGAGGGTGTTTATGTTCCGTCACTTTATGATATAGAGTATAACGAAGATAACACGATTAAGGCAATTACGCCGAAATCTTCGGCACCTGCGACAATTAAAAAGCGTATTATTAAAGATTTAGATAACTGTTTTTATCCCGAAACCTTTGTAACTCCGTTTATTGAAATTATTCACGACAGAGCAGTGCAGGAGGTTTTCAGAGGGTGTATCCGCGGTTGCCGTTTTTGTCAGGCGGGATTTATTTATCGACCTGTACGTGAAAAGTCGGCAGATACCGTTAACCGTCAGGCAAAATGCCTTTGCGAAAATACGGGTTACGAGGAAATTTCACTTTCAAGTTTAAGTACGAGTGATTATACCGAACTTGAAAAACTGTTAGGTGAAATGCTCGATTGGAGTGATAGCCAAAAAGTAAGCATTTCTTTGCCGTCCTTAAGAGTGGACAACTTCTCACCCGAACTTTTGGAAAAGGTTAAAAAAGTCAAGAAATCGGGTCTTACTTTTGCGCCTGAGGCGGGAACTCAAAGGCTTCGTGATGTTATCAATAAGAACGTTACCGAAGAGGAAATTATGCGTACCTGCCTTACTGCGTTTCAGGGTGGTTATACCTCGGTTAAACTATACTTTATGTTAGGCTTGCCGACCGAAACCGACGAGGATTTAATCGGTATCACAGCATTAGGTCAGAAAATTGTCAATATGTTCTATGAAATGCCTGAAAGACCTAAGGGTAAGTCTGTTAACGTGTCAATAAGTGTTTCAACCTTTGTACCCAAACCGTTTACTCCGTTCCAATATGAACCACAGGATGATTTAATAGAGGTTGAGCGTAAGCAAAAGTTACTTGTAGATAGCTTGACTACCAAGAAAATTACATTGAGTTGGCACGATTCAAAAACAAGTATCTTAGAGGGTGTTTTTGCCCGCGGTGACCGTAGATTAGGCAAGGTTATTTATGAGGCATTTAAGCTCGGCTGTAAGTTTGACGGTTGGGGCGAAATGTTTGATTATGATAAGTGGATGAAAGCCTTTGAAACTGCTGGTGTAAATCCCGACTTTTATAATCACCGCACACGTGACTTTAGTGAGATTTTACCTTGGAGTCACTTGGATTATTATGTTTCAGAGAATTTCTTGCAGGAGGAAAACCGTAAAGCTCACGAGTCGGCAACAACTCCTCATTGCCGTGAAAAGTGTTCCAACTGCGGTGCTGCTTGTATGAAGGTAGGTGTTTGTGTTGAGAAACGTTAGAGTGTTTTATGCAAAACAAGGCCGTATGAAGTACGTGTCGCATCTCGATATGAATCGCTATATGGTAAGACTTTTTAAGGTTGCAAAAATACCCGCCTGGTATACCGAGGGCTTTAACCAGCATTTGTATTTAACCTTTGCTTTGCCGTTGTCATTAGGTATTACCGCCGACTATGATGTTATAGACTTAAAAATTGTTGATGATAATTTCAGTAATGAGCAAATTTTAAGTAACCTTAAAGAAAAGGCGGCAGAAGGTATCGAAATTCTCAACGTTAGCGAGCCTTGGTGTAAGGTGCCTGAATTAAAGTTTGCTTCATATACCTTGACTTATAAGGATAGCGACACAGAATTACTTAAAAGCTTGGACAAGCTCTTACATTCAAACGTTATTTTGGCTGAAAAGAAGGGTAAGAAGAATAAAATTACATTGCTTAATTTGGCGGAAAAGATTAAGTCAATCGAAACCGACTTAAGTGGGGATACGTTGACTGTAAATGTCACACTTCCTGCGGGTAATGATGAAAACATTAACCCTCAATTATTCTTACAGTCATTTACAAGTGCGGGCAACCGCAAACCCGAAGTGGTTTTAATCAACCGAAATATGCTTTATACCGAAAATATGCAAATATTTGAATAGAAAAATCAGCCGAGTTGAAAAACTCGGCTATTTTTATTGACAAATCATTATTTTTATTGTATGATATACAACAGATGTTGCACAACGTATGTTGCATAAAAAAGGAGTTGAGTGAAAAGTGCCACCGAAACCGAAATATGACAGAGAAAAAATAATCGATATTGCTGTAAACTTGGTTCGTGAAAAGGGTGTTGACGCTTTAACTGCGCGTGAAATGGCAGTGTATTTAGGAACGTCGTCAAGACCGATTTTTACGGCGTT
>JAZRSW010000064.1:0-21757 GCA_045651745.1 Acutalibacteraceae bacterium | reverse complement strand
TGGCCGAAGGTTGAAAGCGGTGAGGTAAAACCTACAATTTATAAAGTTTTACCTATCCAAGAGGCTGAAGCCGCCCACGATATCCTTTACAAAGGACAAAACGTCGGCAAGGTCGTTCTCACAGTTGACTAATAGATTTTAAATTAATAAATTTATTAACAAACGGCTTGACCGCTCGGTCAAGCCGTTTGTTATTTATAATAAATTGATAATTAATAGGCCTATAAAAGCCGTTACAATACCTACAATTCTTTTTTAGTCAACTTTTCTTTAAAAAGAATTACTGACATAAGTGTAGCAAGAATAAGTGCGCAACCTTGGCTTAACGGATATAATATTATCGCATTCATACGCGAAGCCGCGAGTGTTTTAAAATATGAGTTTAAAAATAAACATATCGCCATAATGATTAGATAAGACAGAATTTTTTTTATGTTTATTTTGTCGGTTGATATATCTTTTTTATGAGTCAAGGCAAAAGATATAAACAAAACCAATGCAGCAAATATATAAGTATAAAAATTAAATGCCACTGCCGAACCGTCAGGTTGATTCTTTATAAAAAGTTTTTGTGAAAAATCCGCAATACCGCTTGCAAAACCGCATATAAAGAGCAACACAAACGATGCCGTTGTCATCTTTATTTTCACGGAGTTGTTATATGAACACATAATTACTACTGCAATTAAAAGCACTATAACGCCAAACCATTGAGTTAATTTAATTTCTTCACCAAAGATATATTTGCTCGCGATTAAGGGGACAAGTATGCCGAGTGTTAAGAAAACATCAACAAGCATATAAGCACTCTTTTTTACCGATGTTAGCCAACTAACTACAAAAATCGCGGTAGATATACCTGATAGCGCCGATATTAAAAGCGTTTCTTCATTAGGAACAAGTGTTGATAAATTTCCGCCGGCACAAATAATGATAAATGCAAACGCTGCACATAAAAAGGCTCTTATGGTGTTTACAAGAATCGCATCATTTAATGTGTTTGTATATCCGCTTGTTTTCTTTCCGCAAAAGCCCTTTAATGACCCGGAGAAAAGCGCGAATATTAAAAACAAGTATCCCATTATTTAATCTCCCGGAAAGCTTTTTCGATTGAAAACCTAAATACTGCATCATCTTCATACCACAAGGGGAAGTTTGTGTTCCAAATGTTGTTATAAAGATTAAAATACAGGTCTTGGGATAAATCTTTGAGATTATATTGTAACAATTGTCTGCCATAAGGGGCTATTAAAGCCGAATCGATAGGACGGATTTTAACATCATCATTTCTGACGCCTTCATCAACGGCAGATATTAGCGGACTGCCGATGATGTTTTCGGGCTTAATCCATTTACCCATTTTGTGAAGTTCCCAATTTTCAGTAAATCCGCGGAATTTCAGCCAACAAGCTTGTGGTAATCGGCATGCTTTTTTATTAAACCAATTTAATTGAACAAAATCGTCACTGAGTTCCAAATAGAAATATGGCAAACCGTATTTTTGGGTAATTTCGGAAGCAAACGCTAATTTTAAAAGCAATTTTTCGCCTTTTTGGTAAGCTTTGGTTACAGTTGCGGTATAAATTGCACCTTGGTAATCAGGCAAACCAACCTTTGTAAAATCCCATATAGCCCACATTTGATGACATCTCATATAGTCGTTTTTATAACGAGCATAGTCGGAGTTGTCAAAGATTTGCCAACTGATTTCGATGTTGCATTCCGGCAAGTTGTTAAGCTCGGTATATTCATTAAGATTTGGTTCGGCAGTCGGATAATCAGGGGTAAGCCCTAAGAGCGATTGCGCTTTTTCTAAATATTGGCGCTGTTCTTTCCAGGAGGCTTCAATTGTTTGCCTTTCTTGCTTTATTGCGGCAAGTTCATTCGGGAAAAATTCAGTGTCATTTTTAAAATGTTTTTTAATATCCATACCCCATGTGTGCTCAGGAATTAAAAGTAACGATTCGGTGAGGTCACATTCTTTGGCGTTGATATGCTTTATTGTGTGTCTGAATCCGCTTAATTTTTTGGGATCTGTGCCGGCACCGTGAATCCAAGTGTCACCGATTTCTTTTTCCAAAGTCGGTATGTTTTTCACATTTCTGATTCTTTCGGCAATATCATTCAATGTGGCGGCTTTGAGGATGTCGTTTGGATATTCATCATGTATTTTTTGATAGAGTTTAACAATTTCTTCGGATGATTGAGGACCTAAATTATCGCCAGTGTGTGCAAAATAAATAACGAAATCGTCAAATTCCACTCTTTCTCCGTAATCGCCTTGGTACATCACGGTGATTTCCTTTTCATCAAGTTTCCACTTGAATAACGGTGGAACAGGAGGAAGCGGTGTTGCGGGATTTACACCGATATGTAAAAACTCGACACCCCTGTCATACAGCAAAGGCACAATACCGATAGTATGTCCCGGTACGTCGGTCATTTTTGCTGCGATTGTCTTTTTGCAAAAACGCTTATCAAGCTTTTTGGAAATATCAAGTCCATATTCAAATAACGCAGTATTCATAATTTCAGTATGCGTTGTAAACGGAAGCGCATGCCAACAAAGGACACCGTCCTCAATAGCGCGTGCCACACTGCCGTCCTTATCATTTTTAAGAGCCAAATCAATCAACCACGAACCAACAGTCCATATAAAAGGTGTGTCCGTGTTTTTGAGCTCATTTCCTATTTTAATTGCATTTGGGATGTATTCTGTGAGATATTTGTTAGCTATGTTTTCAGCATAATCTGTAAAACCGATGTCAAGATGAGTTTTAAAAATAATTAAGATTTCTTTTTGTTTCATACTAAATTTCTCTCCTAACAAAAACAGCCAATTGATTTTTTGCTTTATTCGGGAAGTTGTTCGCAAAATTCTATAAATTTAGGTGTCCACCATTCATCATATCCCAGTAAAGTCGGATGAACGGGGTCTTGCATATATATCTTATACTTTTCTCTGTCTAAGTTTGACATTTCTTGGTCATTATACAAATCCAAAATTTTAAAATCATATTCGTTTTGCAAATTGTATAACAATTTTATCATTGCAACATATTTTTCACTTTCAAAATATGTTCCGGTATAAAAAACAATAGGACAGTTAAAAGTTGATTTAACATACTCAAGAATAAAACGAATTGCAGGTTCAACGTCTGCAATATCAACGTTTCGTTTTTTGGAAGCGTCGTTGGTTGATAATTGACATATAAACAAATCGGGATGAACGGTTGTTGCGTCAATTTTTTTAAGTCGCGACACATAAGAGGCGTCGTTAATATCTGCAAGTGTTGTTCCGCCAACGGCTTCTTTAATACAGTTGATTCCGCATTTTTCAACCATTAAATCGGCAAAAGAAACACCGTTTGCTGCAGCACCGTAAGTTACGGACGAACCTAAAAATAAAATTGTTTTTCCTTGTAATTTCATAAATAAACTCCTTTTAATATATTTTACAGTATATACACAAGAATACTGTATAGTAACGGAATTGAGATGACGGATATAGTGTGCGATATAAGAGCCATAGACGCTCCCGTAGAGGCATCTTCGCCGTAAGCTGAAGGGAAAACGACCGTATTTAGACCTAATGGCGTTGCAAATGCAAAGAAACATAGTTTAATAATTAAATCATCAACTTTTAAAAGACACAACGCCGTAATAATCAAGACAGGTAAAATCAGCAATCTAAATAATGTTGCCACATATACCATAGGTTTTTTCAAAAGGTCTAAAAGTCCATATTTTGCAACGACAAAGCCGGTAAGAAGCATAGCAACGGGACCCATACAAAGCCTTAAATTTTCAAGTGAAAGTTTTAAAAATGACGGGACAACTGCTTGTGCGTTGGTCAATCCGAGAATGATACCAACAGCAATAGAAATCATACCGGGATTAAGAAGATTTTTAAACACATTTTTGCTATTAGTGTTACCTTTTGGTATTAAAGTCGCAATCCCCCATGTATAACACATAGCGCTTAACGGAAGCGTGAACAACATATATGGGTATAAAAACTCATCACCGAGAATCATAGGTACAATGGCGTTGCCTAAAAAACCAAAATTGCCAAAAGTTAATGCATATTTATAAATATTTTTTTGATAACTTTCTTTTGAAAAAAGGGTTGACAAAGGATAAGAAATGGCTATTGCAATTGCAATTAATACCGCAGAAACAATGATAAAAGAACGGTAGGAAACAAGTGTTTCAATCGTGCAATAATTCATAAATGTTCGAATATTTAAAGCCGGAACAAACACATAGGTTTCAAATTTTGCCAGTACTTTATCGCTGTTTTTGGGTAATAATTTAAATTTATTGAGAGCATAGCCGATAATAATACAAAAAAACATTGTAAGCATCGGCGTTATAGTAGATTTAAAGGCAATAAGCACACAAAAACACCTCACGATAATGTAAAAGTTTTTATAATAATTCCATTTCGCTACGAATAATGTCCTCAGCAGTTGTTTCTTCGTTTAAATGTTCATTTTTATCCCAAAGTTTTTCAAATTCATCGAGATATCTTAATCCAAATTCATAGAGAGATTGTGCGTTAAAATGAAGATTGTCGGGGTTGGCAGTTAATCCTTTAGCTGAAGCAAAGCCGATTAATTCATTGTCTTTAGCAATGGATTCAAGCGCCTGGTTTATTTCAACGTAGTATTTTAACGGATGAAACTCAAGAAATTCACCTAAACCGCCTAAAATTACGGGCACATCGGGCAAGTTGAGTTCTTTACGCAAGGCTTTTATCATAACTTCAAACCTTTGCTGGTAGGTTGGGTAAAGCTCCTCGGAACAGTCACCCTCTCCTTGATGCCAAAGTATGCCTCGGATTTTTGAAGTGCGTTGGGCGAGTTTGGCTTGATAAACGGCATTGTCAAAAAGCAGTTCTCCCGGCATCCATTGACTAAGTGATGTACCACCGTCTGCACAGCAGATAAGACCTACGTCAACGTTGTATTTTTGAGCATAGCGTTCCGCAAAACTTTCGGCAAGGTTTGTGCCTGAAAAATGTCTGTCAGGATTAATAGGGCGGAACATTCTTTGCCAACGTCCGTTGCGAAGAGTATATATATGGCTTGTGTCAATAGAGGGAGCCTCTTTTAAGGAACCGCGGCCAGCCATATTTGATTGTCCAATTAATAAAAAAGAGTCCATTATAATACTACCTTTTGTGTTTTTTGTAAAAGTAACATATCAACAAAATGTTGTCAATATTTTTACAAATTTTTAAAATTTTTAATACCTTAATCTAACATCAAGGTTGTCGGTTTTTCAGTCAATAATAATATTGTAAAGTTTGAAAAGGGGTGAAAAAATGAAAAATGCAATGAATTTCGCAAAAGGAATGGGAGCAGGAATTGTTGCCGGAATGGCAATGGCAGGTGCATTAAAATACGCTGCTGACCACAACCGTAATTTTAAGCGCAACACCGGAAAAGCAACCAAAGCAATGTCAAACATCATTAATGATATTCAGGCATTGTTAAACTAAAGTAAAAAGCGAGGCAATATTGCCTCGCTTTAATACATTAGAGCTTATTCGCTTTTTAAGGCTCTGTCAAGCCAGATTGCACCGATGTCGAGCGCGGCATAAAGACCTGCCTTTTCACTTTTCTTGATAATTCGGTCCTTAGCAGGTACGTCTTGGTCGGACGAAATCATCTGAACGGTGACCTTATCAGCAACTGCAACTTCTCCAACCTCTTTAGTGGAGTTGATTTTAATCATAACAATATACTTATCAGCGGGGTTGCCGTAATAAATGGTATCCTTGCTTCTTACCATCGGGCGACCCTTATAAGTGAGAAAATTATCAGCCATTTTTATTTCCTCCTTTGGAAAATTTGATGTCAAATTATTTTACCACAATTTGTGAATTCTGTAAAGGTTTATTTTTTATAAACGGTTTTTTATTATCAAACAAATTAATTAAACTCATTATTTGTTTGGAAGTTTATAAATTCCTTTGTTTTTTTTGTGGACAAATTACAGGACAGCGCAACTGTTAACTTTGCAAACGCCGTTTCGGTTGTCATATTCAAAAGTTGAGCGTCAGTATTAGCCGATACAACGTTCATTGTTTCATATTGGTCGCTGCCAAGAAAACTCGGGGCAATAATCAATGGCACGTCGTGTTTTTCACATATATCAGCTAAATATTTAAAAGATTGAGGGGAATTAGCCTTAGATTTTGCGATGCTTTCCATACGTTCTGCTTCGGAAATGTTATTTAAAGCACGCTGACGGCGAGCTTCTTCCATTAAAACCAGCCCTGGCCAAGAAACCGTGCCTGAATGATAAGTTCCGTGTACGACTGCTTTAAAAGAATCGGGGTTATCTTGGTCAAAACAGTCTTTATAAACGCTGTATCTTAACCCGGTGTAAGGTTTAATTAACAAAACTTGTGCAGATAATTCTTTTATGCTGTCAATGTTTATTGTAGGGAAAGATTTGCGATTCTTTGAAAAGTTTTTACATTTTGTCAGAACTTCGGTAATGGGCGTGGTTTTTAAATCAAAAACCTTGTCGGCTGAAGCCGAGCGAAAGTCATCAGTGTAGTTTTCGCTCTGCATAATTGCGGACGCCAAATAAAGCCTTACTGTATTATCAGAGTTGCGATATGTGACATACACGTTTGGTGCAAGGCCGGACCAAATCAATTCGACGGCGGCGGTGAAATTGTCGTTTGCGTTGGATAATGGGTCGGACGGTGGGCGGTTGCCCGAAACCGCAACAATCGGGATTTCGGTATCACTCAAAGTGACCGATAGCATTGCTGCCGAAAATGACAACGTATCTGTGCCGTGTAATACGATAATGCCGTCATAATCGTTAGACGGTACGTTTCTTAAATGTTTTATAATTGCAGTCAAATTTTCAAGGGTCATACTTTCACTCAAAGTGGTGTTTTCCCAAGAAAATTTAGACGGCGTCAGCAATTCATAATATCGAGCATACGGTGACACCGAATTTTTGAAATTTTCAATCAATAATTGTCGCATTTCACTTGCACTTTCGCGACTCATTTCACGGGCATTAGTTTTAGCAAAACATCCGATAGTACCGCCTGTATGGACAATGAGAATCTTTTTCACACGCTCATCTCTTTCGATTTTGTTAATAATTATTATACCACAAATTCAGGATAATGTAAAGCACTGCATCAGGCTTATTGAGGCATAAGGGTGGAAAGATACCTTAAAATAATAACACTTGCTTTGTCGAAGTTAAAGTAGTATAATATTTTAGAGTATACTCATTTTTACTTTGGGGTAGTATTGAGAGGGCTTTTTATGTCACATAATGAAGAATATAAAATAGATTTTGTTTTGCCTTGGGTTGACGGCAATGACGTTGAATGGCAAAAGGATAAAGCAAAATATTCAGAAGCGGAATTCAGTGATGAAAGCGTTGCCCGTTTTCGCGATTGGGACAATTTACAATATGTTTTTCGTGGCATCGAAAAATTCACTCCATGGGTGAATAAGGTTCATTTCATTACTTACGGACATTTACCCAAATGGCTTAATACCGAAAATCCCAAGTTAAACATTGTTTGTCATAAAGATTTTATTGATGAAAAGTATCTACCTGTGTTCAGTTGCAATCCGTTTGAGGTAAATCTTCATAAAATTTCCGATTTATCTGAACATTTTGTTTATCTTAATGATGACATTTTCTTTTTAAAGCCTTTAAAGAGAGAGTATTTTTTTAAAAACGGTCTTCCTTGTGACATTGCGGCATTTTCACCCGTAGAACCTTTTGAGGACACTGTCGATATCCCGATTTGGAACGCGGTGAATATAATTAATAAGCATTTTGATAAAAATACAGTAGTTAAGAAAAACTTCGGCAAATGGTTCAATGTTAAGTATAAACAGCATCTTATGAGAACAATATGCCTGATGCCTTGGAACTATATTCCCGGATTTTACCGTGCCCACGGTCCTGCTTCTTATTTAAAGGAAACTTGGGAAAGCTTGTGGGAAAAAGAACCTGAGATATTAGAACAGACTTTGTCGCACCGTTTCAGAAATACAGGTGATGTTGCGCAGTTCCTTTTTAAGATGTGGCAACTTTGCGAAGGCAAGTTTTATCCCCGTTATGATGAATGTCATTCGGCAAACTTGGCGCTTCCTTGGCCGCAAATTGAAAAAATAATCCATGGCAAAAACTATCCCATTATTTGCCTTAACGACCGCAACGAAATTAAAGACTTTGAAGGAACAAGGGATTTGGTCAAGAAACTTTTGGACGATATTTTGCCCGAAAAATCTTCTTTTGAAAAATAAGCAAGGAGTTTAATTTTCAAAAGAAAACTCGAGAGGTTTTTATGAAACTTTTGTTTTTAATCCGTTCTTTAGGCGGTGGCGGTGCTGAAAGGGTACTGATTGACATTCTCAAGAATATTGATAAAGATAAATTTGATGTTACTGTTTGTACAATTATTAATGAGGGGATTTATCGTGACGAATTACCCGATTACGTGCATTACCGTTCTATTATAAAGAAACCGGGACGCTGTAAATGGGCAATTTTCTGGAGAATGCTTAAATGGCTTCCGTCTTGGCTAACATATAAACTGTTCATACGCGGAAAATATGATGTTGAAATTGGATTTTTAGAAGGCTTTTCAACACAACTTTTAGCAGGAAGTACCTGTAAGAAAAAGATTGCGTGGGTTCATACCGACGTAGTAGAAAACGACAATTTTTCGGTTTATTACCCCTCTGAAAAAGCGCACAGAAACACATATAAAAGTTTTAACAAAGTGGTTTTTGTATCCATTTTGGCTTTAAATCAGTTCAAAAAGCGCTTTGGGGACTTGGTTAATGGCGAGGTGATTTATAACTTTATTGATAAGCCTCAAATTCAAACTAAATCAGAGGAAAAAGTTTCGTTCCCCGAAAATAACG
Organism: Acutalibacteraceae bacterium; assembly: GCA_045651745.1. Lineage (GTDB taxonomy): Bacteria > Bacillota > Clostridia > Oscillospirales > Acutalibacteraceae > UMGS172. The sequence goes on along the minus strand of JAZRSW010000064.1, from coordinate 12,827 downwards.
AAAACGTTCCCGTTATTTGTTCTGTCGGCCGTTTGGCACAGGTTAAAGGTTACATACGGTTGCTTCAAGCACACAAAAAATTGATAGATGAAGGAATTTTGCATAAAATTTGGTTGCTTGGAACGGGCGAGGAAGAGGAGAATTTGAAATCTTACTGTCAGGAAAACGGACTTAATGAAACCGTCAGGTTTTTAGGATTTCAGAGTAACCCATATCCGTATGTACGACAAAGTGATATTTATGTATGTTCATCTTTTGCGGAAGGATATCCTTTGTCGGTAGCAGAAGCGTTGGTGTTGGAAAAACCGATTGTTGCTACAAACTGCACCGGTCCTTCTGAAATTTTGAATAACGGAGAATACGGTCTTTTAGTCAAAAATAGCGAGGACGGAATATACGACGGATTGCGCCGAATTTTGACCGATAAAGAGTTTTTGGTTGAACTTAAAGAAAAAGCGCATATTGGCGCAGTTCGTTTTGCACCCGAAGTGATTATTTCGAAAATAGAGAACTTAATTATAAATCTTTAGTTTGAATATTTTGATTAAGCAGGGGAGGTGAACTTTCCAAATGCTGAAAATTATATACTACATAAAAAGTGTCTTATTGGTTGTCGGAATAGGGCTGGCTTTAATCGGCTATATTGTGCCTGACCTTACGTTGTTGTTACTTGGTGTAATTAGCGTATTTTTGAGCAACCTAATCGAAGGTATTTTAAATTGGAAGAAATATATAGTAAACATATTTTTCCATATAACACTGTTCACTTTTTTGCTTTCGCGTCCCGTTATTAGTATGGTAAAAGGCTATGAGTGGTGGTATCTTGGAAAGGAAGCCTCGTTTTTTGCACTGAGCGCAATTTTGATTTCGTTATTGTCAATTCGAGTTGGCTCAGGTTTCATAAATCAGTATGTTTTGGCAAAAGAGAAAGCAAAGCCAATGCCAACCTGTGCTCCCGAATTTTTAAATTCTCTCCAATTAGTTTCGTTGGTAGCATATATCGTGTGTATGGTGGCTTACCTTGTGGGTGAGGCTGAAAAGTTAATTCTTATGCAAGGGAAAGAGTATGTAGAGTTCTACACCTCTTATAAATCTCAACTGCCCGGACCAGTCAGTGCGCTTATTGCCTTTATGCCGTATACGTTGTGCATATATCTTGCAACTTTACCGTCTAAGCGAAAATCGTTTTTTGCTTTAGCGGTATATGTGCTTTCCGCAATCCCATCGTTAATTGTAGGTGTACGCAACCCAATTGTTTTAAACATTATTTTTGCGGTGGTATATTATTTGCTCCGCGATATTTTGGAAAATTCAAATAAATGGTTTGGAAAGTTTGAACGTTTTGCAACGGTTTTGGTTTTGCCGGTAGCAATCATATTCTTGTCCGCGTATAATTATCTGCGCGAAGGTATGTCGGTTGAGATGGGTGTTTGGGACAGGATTTTAGACTTCTTTTACAAACAGGGTGTTTCCTTTGACGTTCTTTGCAGAGGATATAATGCAATACCCGACCTGCCTGACGTAGTCGCAAAGAATTACACTTTCGGCAGTATTATTGATTATTTCAAATTCGGCTCAATATCCCAGTTATTTTTCGGTGCTGAACCGATGGTTAGAGGTAATAATGAAATATACGCCATTTACGGAAGTTCATTTGCGCATAGTTTATCCTATGTCGTACATCCTAACTATCTTAACGGTTCCGGCTGGGGTTCGTCCTACTTGTTGGAAACCTATGCGGATTGGGGATATTTGGGGATAATAATATTCAGTATTATACTTGGAATTTTGATGGTTTTAATGGTTACTGAGTTTAAAAGGTCTACCTTATGGCGAATTATAATTTTAATGTGCCTTACGTCACTTTTCTTTATCCCTCGTGCCGAAGCAACGGCATGGTTGAGTTTTATATTTACGATGCGTTTTTGGGCTATCGTAATTGTGTGTTATTTTGGCGCTATCGTGTTAACCAAAAATTATAATCGTCAAACGATATATTTTTATTTACAAAACAAAGCGAGGTACTATAAAGGTATGTTGAAGAATTTTGGATTAAATGAAATTTTGTGTGGAGTAAAACGTTTTATTGCAATAATTATTGCAATAACTGCGGTTTTTGGTGTTGCAGGGTTTTTATTAGCAGAAAAACCTGTCGAGGCAAAACAGAGACGTGATATAATTTGTGTTTCGCGCTCATATCTTGTGACAGCAAAGCAAGGCGAAACAGAGCAACTTCAAAGTGAGAAAGATTTGACAGTAGCAAACACGTTATCCGCTATGCTCAGTGCTGACTTTTCTAAAGAATACGTTTTGGAAGAACTTATGAAAAAATACTCTAAAGAGGACATTCTTTCATACACCGGAAGCACTGATTCGAATAAAGAGTTAGATTACAGTGTCCTTAACAGCAGTGTGTCGTCGGCGGTTGTTAAAAATACGGGCATTATTAACTTTTTTGTGAAATCTTATAATGAGGAGTTTTCCGGCGAGGCAGTAAGCTATGTTGAAGATTATTTGCTTAATGTAGCGTCAGAGCAGGTTTCTCAACTTGACAACCTTACCTTGCTTGGCGGAACAACCGTTACTGAAAAAGCAAAAGTGGGAAAAGTAGCAGTTAACTCGGCATCTCCTAAAAACAACGCCGTGATTTTTGCAATTATTGGCTTTGTGCTTTCAATTTGCGGTGTCTTGGCATTTGTTTTATTTAAACCCACCGTTGCTACTAAAAAGGACTATGAGGAATATAATCTTACAGTTCTTGATGATATCGCCAATCATTCGTCTTCGGATTTTGGCTATGCAATAGAAATGATTATGAATAACGTAAGCAAAAACAATTATTCTTCGGTAGCCGTTGTCAGCACTATTAACAGTGTCGGCTTTAACAAGAAATGTGATGCGTTTGTTGATAAGTTGCAAGCTGATAAAGGTGAAAAATGCTCATTTGTTAAGGTTGAAGACATTAATTCAAAATTTGAGAATTTTAAAACCGTCAAATTGAACGATGCAGTAATCCTTGTTGAGCGTAAAGGTGAAACGTATCATTCCGATATAGCCAACATCGTTTCGTTGTTGGAAAAGAATGAAATCTCCGTAATGGGCGTTGTTTTAATTTAATAGATTTTTAATTTTAATAAAAAGTTCCCCGAAGTCTTAAATTCAAGACCTCGGGGGATTTTTTGCTATTTAGTTTAAAGCGTATTATTTAACCGAAAAACCGTCGGGATTGAAGAGATTGGCTTTGTTTGCTAAGCGGAGGTATTCGTCAAGGTCGTATTTAAGCGGACCGCATACATAATGGTTATAATGCTTTTCGCCGTCTGATTCCCACTCTATTAAATAGAAGTGGAAGTTGTCATCAATCGAAACAGGTACAATTTTTTCGGTGCTGAATTCTTTTAATTCAAATTCACCCGAAATGACAACACTGTCATCGGTCAAATCGGAGACTTTATACGTCACACTTTTTGCACAATCAAACTCATTTGCACCGCAAAGGTAAATTGTGTTGTCTTCCGGCTCCGAGAACATAAGGCAAACGGGCTGTTGACTGCGTTTCACATAGTCGTAAGCCGCCTTTTTATTAAAATAGTAGTCAACAATAGCGTCGGAAAACTGCGGCCAACCGTCAATTAAGTTCCACCAGATTATGCCGGTGGTGCGCCATTTGCCAAGCCTTATACGTTCAATGAAGAACTTGAAGGCTTCTGCTTGGGAAATTTGGCTGGCTAATGAGAAGGTTTCAAAATCTTTGGCTACATCACCGAATAAAACTCTGACCTGATGTACCATTAAGGGAATTCTGTAAGCAAAAGAAGCGTCGGGACTGGCTTCGATACAGGTTGCATGAACCAACCATTCCTTATTGTTTTCGTGAGGCCAAATTTTATCTTGGCTTATAAACTTTTTAACCGATTCGGGTGAAACACAACCGTGGTAACCCGTTTCACTTGCAAAATGTGCTTTTGAGTTCAAATAATATTTGCCCTTATAATAGTCACGCGGACCCCACAAATGGTCTTCAGGCAAAAGGTGAAATTTTCTTGATTGGAATGCAACCTCATCAATGTAGGGTGAACTTGGTATATAAGGACGCGCAGGGTCAAGAATTTGCAATGCGTCGGGAATAACCTGACGGGTGATTTTGTTGTCGTTAGGGTTTTTTACAAGTGGTGACCAGGTTGCATAAACCAGGTCTATTTCATTGTCGCCTGCCCAAAGGAAGAGGGACGGGTGGTTGCGAAGTTTAGGCACAATCGAGAAAGTTTCTTCTCTTATAGCGCTTAAAAATTCTTCATCTTGCGGGTAAATTGCGCAGCCGAGCGAGAAATCCTGCCAAACGGCAATACCGTGAGTGTCACAGAAATCGAAGAACTCGTGGTCTTCATAGACATTGCCACCCCAACAGCGAACCATATTGACGCCGATATCGTCCAAAAGTTCGAGTGCTTTAGGCAAGCGTTCCTTATCTCTTGAATGAAGAGCATCGAGCGGTACCCAGTTTGTGCCCATAACAAACATTTTAACGCCGTTTACTATAAAACAGAACTCGCCATCGCCGTTGTCGGTGGTAAGGCTTGTTCTTTCCAATTTAACGGTCCTTAAGCCGATTTTAAGTTCTCTTGTGTCGACCTTAACGTCTTTGTGATAAAGTTCAATGGTAAAATCGTACAAGTCAGTGGCACCCATATTTTTAGGCCACCAAAGGTACGGATTTTCGATAAAGAATTTATGCATCCCCTCAAAATGCCAGGCATCAACAGTTGTTTCATAAAAACTGTCTTTGCATTTTGCGGTGATTTTGAGTTTATAATCTTTAATATTGCCCTCATACTTTAAGCGGTAATAGATAAAGACGAGTGCCTTTTCTTTTGTTGCAGAAGGGGTGTAAATATAGCAGTCCTCGATTTTGACGTCGGGTTTTTCTAAAAGTTCTACCGAGCGCCAAATTCCTGCCGAAAGTATTCTCGGCATTATATCCCAACCGAACATATGGGCGGCTTTTCTTACGTGTAATGATGCCGAATGATATTTAAAATGGGAGTATGAGCCGGCTTCGTGAACGTGTTTTTCAGCCTCAACGAAAATGGGCAAAATATGAACAACAAGTTCGTTTTCGTCAAGCAATAACCCAGAAACGTCAATGACGTGCTCAATCATCATATTTTTTGTTTCGGCAATAAGTTTATTATTAAGATAAATCTCAGCAACGGTATCAATGCCGTTGAATTTAAGTTCTGCAGAAGTTTTGTTTATACCGTCCGCACTGAATTTGCGACAGTAAAATAAATGAATGTCCTCGAGTTTCTGCGCTTTAAGTGTGTTCATTCCAAAGAATATATCGTCTAAAAGACCGTTGTTTTCAAGGTCAATTTCAAAATTACCAGGAACTTTGGCTTCAATCGACTTAAAGCCGGTTGCCTCTAATTCCGAAATGGTTTTAGGAGTTATTGCGCTTTTTTGCACTTCTTCGTGCTTTGCTAAAAAAAGTTGCCATTTGCCGTCTAAGTTGATTTTATTCATTATAGACACTCCTTTAAGTTGTACAATTTTAGCATTATTTTTATTTCTGTTGAAATAATTATATCATTATGATAATATATAATTGAGAAATTTAATAGTGAAATCTTAATATTTAGTTGTATTATTTTCTCAAAATTTATTTTTGAGGTGAAGAGTTTGATTACACGGCACGAAAAGGTCGAGTATTCTGACCCGAATATTCCTATTTACTGCAAAGAGGTTACGGGCAAGTTAAGTACCGACATACATTTGCATGAAGAGATTGAAATAGTATACATTTTGTCAGGCTCGATAACCTTTTATTTCCCTGAAGATGCTATTGAAGTCACAAATGGAAACATTCTTATAGTCAATTCATCAGTTCCGCATTATACAAAGGAAAACAGAAACGGAAATACGGTCGAGTTTCTATTGAAATTTCGTCCCGAGCAGGTTATCGGTAAAAACAATATCACATACCCTTACATTTCGGTGTTGGATGCCGAAAATAAGCAACCGTTTTGGATGTTTAATATTTCAGAAAATGAAAATTACAGTGAGATAGCCAACGCGATTGTCGGTTTAAGTTTGGAACTTCGGGAGAAAAAAACCGCTTATGAACTCAATGCGGTTTCATATATTTATAAAATCGTAACGATGTTGTTTCGGTATGGCGTCATTAATTGCGATACGTTGCATATTTTGTCGGCAGAAAACGGAATGGTTATGGAAAAGTTCAGTTCGGTGTTTTCGTTTATCGAAAATCATTATAACGAACCTATTACGTTAGATACGGTAGCGAAGTTAACCAACTATTCAAGGCAACATTTTTGCCGTCTTTTTAAAGCAACTACGGGTCAATCTTTTGTGGAATACCTTAATTCTTTCCGCGTGAATGTCGCAAAAAATATGTTGATTAATACTAATGAATCAATTTATAATGTTTATATCAAAGTGGGATTTTCAAGTTTTAGTTATTTTAATCGTGTGTTTAAGGCAAATACAGGGGTTAGCCCCTCGGAATATCGGACAAAGTTTTAGCAAGAGGTGTAAAATATGTATGTTATAGGATTTGATATTGGAGGTACTAAATGTGCCGTTTCGGCTTGTTATGTCGATGGTCATAATATTACAATTTCAGAGAAAAAGGTTTTCAAGACAAATACCACAATACCTTGCGACGAGATGATAAAAGAGTTTTACCCGACTATCAAAGACTATATCGAAAGATATGATTGTAAAAGTATCGGTATATCCTGCGGAGGTCCGCTTGATAGTAATAAAGGTGTAATTGTAGCACCGCCAAATTTGCCCAATTTTATTAATTTCCCGATTGTAGACGTACTAAAAACAGAGTTCAAACTTCCTGTGTATTTGCAGAATGACGCTAATGCCTGCGCTTTGGCAGAATGGATTTTCGGCGCGGGTAAAGGTACTCAAAATATGGCGTTTTTGACGTTTGGAACGGGACTCGGTTCGGGACTAATACTTAACGGCAAACTGTACGACGGCACTAACGGAAATGCGGGCGAGGTCGGTCATATAAGGCTTTCAAATGACGGCCCGATAGGTTTCGGTAAATCCGGTTCATTTGAGGGATTTTGCTCGGGCGGTGGATTGGCACAACTCGGCGAAATGTATAAAGACGAGGCGTTAAAACGCGGTGAAACACCTACATATTATAACCCCGATGACAAAGACGGCATCACCGCGAAAAGTATAGCAATTGCGGCAGAAAACGGTGACCGCACGGCAATTGAAGTATATAACACTTGTGGCAAATATTTAGGATTTGGCTTGTCGGTGTTGATTGACATTTTAAATCCCGAAAAAATTGTTATAGGCAGTATTTTTGCACGTTCCAAGCATCTTTTGTGGGACGCGTGTTTGGAAAACTTAAAAAAGGAGGCGTTGGGTGTGTCACTTGACGTGTGCGAGGTTGTTCCTGCACAACTTGGTGAAAATTTGGGTGATATAGCGGCGGCAACCGTTGCAGTTTACGGAATGAGGGGATAATATGAACAAATTTGTAAAAGAATTAACCGAAAGATATGCTGAATTGAGCGTGATTTCAGGCGAAATTGAAAATGCAATAGATATGATTGTCAATTGCTATGAAAACGGTGGAAAACTGTTGCTTTGCGGTAACGGAGGCAGTGCTGCAGACTGCGGACATATCGTTGGCGAGTTGGTAAAAGGCTTTTTAAAGAAACGTCCGACCAATAGTAGTGATGAAGTGATTTCCAAACTTCAAAGAGGCTTGCCTGCAATTTCGCTTTGCGAGGCAACGGCACTTTTTACTGCATTTTGCAACGACGTTGACCCTAATTTAGTGTTTGCACAGCAGGTATATGCGTTGGGCAAGCCGAATGATATTTTGATAGGCATTACAACGTCAGGCAACTCCAAAAACGTTGTCGCGGCAGCGCATACAGCCAAGCAAATCGGTATGAAAGTAATAGGTCTTGTCGGCGGTGACGGTGGAAAAATGAACTATGACAGTGATATAGCGTTAATAGTTCCCGAAAAGGAGACCTTTAAGGTTCAGGAATTGCACATTGCGGTTTATCATTGTATCTGTGCCGCTGTTGAGGAACATTTTTATGCCGAATAAACAAGGCAAAAATAGCATTAAAAGAAATGGGTTAACTCTTCTGAGTTAACCCATTATAATTTTTTGTTTCCTTTTCTTAAATTTGACGGGGAAACTGAAAAACGCTTTTTGAAGATTTTTTGAAAATGGCTATAACTTGAAAAACCGAGATTTTCCGATATTTCTTCACTGGGCTCGTCGGTCAATACGAGTTCATTATACGCTTGTTGCAACCGCAAATCGTTTATATATTGCTTTAAGCCAACTCCAAAATGCTTTTTTATAAGCCTTGACAAATGGCTGTGGCTGTAATTTGATAAACTGATAAAAGCAGGAATACCTCTCTTTAGATTATCCGACTTTTTCATCTCATTTATAGCGTCAAGTAAGCCTTTTGGCAGTTCTGTTTGGAGTGAGAAATTGTTGGTAAAATCAATATATGCATGAAAAAATGTTGATAGCAAAAGCCGACAGTCATTTTCAGATACAGTGTAGGTTTCTTTACAGATGTCGTACAACCAAGATATACCGAAAAACTGAAAACTGATTGGAAAAGCACCGTCATATAGGCGGGTTTTGAGAGACGGTTCAAAGACGAAGAAGAGCTTTTCAAATTCTTCTACACTTATAGAAAGAGAGATGATTTCTATATCTTCTGATTGTTCTACAAAACAATGACTGTCACCGGGACGCAAAAGAAGTACATCTTTTTCCTTACTTACGGTTTCTTTGTCATTAATTATTTGTGTTCCGCTTCCGCGTACAAAGTATATCAATTCATAAAAATCGTGCGAATGGTAAACGGCGATCAGTTTTCGGTTTTTTACAAGTTGGAATATATAATTATTTTCTTTACTGTGGCATAAGGTCTTAAATTCATAAGTAACCGAATTCAAAAAGCAACACTCCTCTTTCAAAGTGGTTAAATATCACATTAATTATATATGATTTTTCTAATTTCGTCAATATAATGCTCAAAAATCGCATATTTTGGGCGAATGCGAGCATAGACAATGCATACTGCCCATGATAAAATAATTTTATAATGGTTTAGAAAGGAGGGAGTTGTTTGTTAGGTTTATTGTCGTTGTCGATTGTTATGGCATCTTTATATAGCGTGCTATTACATAAGGTTAAGTTAAATGAAAAAGGTTCCGTTTTTCTGTTTAATTTAGTGAGTTCAACAGTGTGGTGTATCTGTTTATTAGCAGCAAACAAAGCAACATTGCATCTTGACAGAAATGTTTTGATTTGGGGCGTGGTTTACGGCATAACACAAGCCTTGTTTATTTTGTTCAAGGCTAAAGCAATGAATGAGGGCGCAGTTTCGGTTACAACCCTGCTCGGAAATTGCTCTCTTTTAATTTCGGTATTCGCCTGTTGGGCTATTTGGCGCGAGCCTGTGTCTTTTGCGGATATTATCGGACTTGCCGTGTTGATGCTTGGAATAATATTCACTACATATAAAAAATCAACCGAACATTTTACTAAAAAATGGTTTATATACGCCGTCTTCTTTTTGGTGTTCAGTGCGGCTGTCGGTATCGTATTTAAAGCCTTTTCAAAAAGCGATAACGGTAACGCAGGGGACATGATGATTGTAGCGGCGGTTGTTATGCTTATATCATACTCGATAATATGCTTTATTAACGGAGATTTTCGTTGCAAATTGCCGTCTTTAATAAAAAATCCCATAAACGTATTTATAGTTTCGGCGTTGGTGGCAGGACTTTTGAGTTGTGTTTACAACCGACTGAATATTTATCTTTCGGGTGAGTTGATAGGAGCGGTATTCTTCCCGAGTTTTAACGGTGGCGTTGTTGTTTTGAGCACAGTTCTTGGGGTAGTATTGCTTCGTGAAAAATTGAGTGTTATGCAGATTTTTGGAATGGTTTTAGGTGTTGCCGGTATTTGCATTATCGGTATTTTTTAAAGGAGAATGAAAAATGATTGAATTTCAACATAAATTGCCTACAATGAGGGCAAATAACGGAGTAGTTTGCGGAATTTATAACAACCGCGAGTTGGGTTTCCCGTCAATTCTTACTACTACTGACCCTAAACTCGGACTTTTCTTGCGTAAATTACGCGGTGATATTGCGGCAAGCCGAAGCCTTGTCTTTATAGACGGGAAAATACTGTCAACCAATATAAACTGGATACGTGACCACGTTCACGTTATGAAGGCGATGCGCCATTGGGAATATGACCTTAAATCTTTTTTGCAGTTTATTATTGATACTCAACGCGAAGACGGTCAGTTTTTTGAACTGATAAAGCAGATAGATGACCGACATTGGAATTTTGTAAATGAAGATTGTTACGTTATGTATCCCGACGACAACCTTTCTTTAGTCCGATTGGAACTTGAAGCAGATATTGAATACCTTGTTGTAGAAGGCGCTTTTTACCTTTATAAAACAACGGGTGACGACGAATGGCTCAAAAAAGTTCTTCCGAAATTGGAAAAAGGAATTGATTATATTACCTCTGACGAAAAACGTTGGGATAAGGAACGCGGTCTTGTTAAACGCCCGTTTACCATTGACACTTGGGATTTTACATATCTTCCCGATGCTGCTCGCAACCGCCGAGTTAACCCCGATTCTCCAATGTCAATTATGCATGGCGATAATTCGGGCGTCTATCAGGCAATGCATCAGCTTGCATGGTTTAACCGAAGACTCGGCAATGAAGAAAAGGCGAAAAACTGGGAAGAGCGCGCTGAAATTTTAAAAGAAAATATCATTAAATATCTGTGGAACGGTAAGTTCTTCGTTCATCAACTTCATCTTAATCACGATGGGCTTGATAATCTTGAAAACGAACGCCTTTCGCTGTCCAACACATACGATATAAATCGCGGGGTCACAAGTTTAGAACAGTCACGTTTGATTATCAAGGAATATTTACGACGAAAAGAAACCACAAACCTTTTTGCCGAGTGGTTTTCAATTGACCCGCCTTATGAAAAATTCGCCTCGCACGAAAGAGGAAAATACGTAAACGGCGCGATTTCGCCCTTTACGGCAGGAGAACTTGCCAAAGCCGCTTTCAATAACGGCTTTGAGGAATACGGATGGGACATTATCCAAAGATTTATGAAGATTTTAGAGCGTGACAACGCTATTTATTTCCTTTATAATCCCGATTCAACGCCTCAACCTGAAGGTGGCCCGAGCTCCTGGGGTGCGGCAGCACTTATAAGCGCGGTCGACGAAGGTTTGGCAGGTATAAACGACATCGGTGTCAATTATGACGAGATATACTTTGCACCAAAATTTGCGGTTACTCATTATAAGGAACTCCGTTATTTGACCGGCTATGAGGTTACGGGCGCAATGGTTGATGTGAGATATATATTGACCGACGAGGGAATGAGGTATGATGTATACTCACCCGCGAAAAAACTCACTGCGCACATTCTTATGCCAAAGGGTAAAGTGTGTGAAAAGGTACTTGTAAACGGTGAGGAAACACAATTCACAACAGAAACAGTTGGTGACTCCCAATACATAAATTTTGTTTGCGAGTCGGAAAACAAAGTGGCGTTTGAGTTTTTGTTTAAAAAATAAAAGCCTTGAAAACATTATGCTTTCAAGACTTTAGATGTGTGTTTTGAACTTAATGACACGAATGAATTGTGCCTGAAAACTTGATTTGCCTTAATTAGATTATTTGCTTTTGAGTTTTTTATTTTGATATACCAATCCAACTAAATTATAAACTACATAACAAATGATAGATAAAAAACAAAAACCCAAAAATACCACATAGAAAATATTCAAGTCTTCTAAAAATTTTTCTATATTAATTGCAGCACCTATAGCTAATGGTAGGAATAAGAGAAAGAAAAGAATGATTCCCAAAACAACTTTTTTAAAAAGATAATGTTGCAAAATAATATCTCTATTGTCAGATTGCTCAGTAAGTTCTACTTGTTTAGTAATTCTGAATACGCTTGTTCCACCCAAGCCCTCTAAAAGAGTCCCTTTTATTTGATTGGCACCAAAGCTTTGAACCAATGTATTTTCAATCAAATTCATATTTAGTTTTTCTCTGGTGAGAGTATATGTCAAAAAATAACGAACAGTTTTTGGAGTTGATTTTACAAACTCAAAGCAACGGAAACCTTTAATTGTATCTAATCTCCAACCACTTTCCTCTAAAGCAGCAAGTTGTTTTTCTATTTCTTCAAATTTCCATATTGGTTGAAAAAATCTTTTCTTCATTTTATCACCGCCTTTAAGTGTATTATAGCATAAAAGCGGCAAAGGGGCAACACTTATTACCTATTACTTCTTACTTCCCAAAAATCCCGTGTGAATTTTATTTTGTGGTAAGAGTGAAGAGGTAAGAAGTAGGAAGTAAAAATCCCGCCCACTTACGTGAACGGGATTTTTGGTGCACCTGAGCATTCTATAATCGAACCGTTTACCTCTTTTAAGGTTACGGTTTTGCTTGCTTTCTTATAATTAAATGTTATGACCAATTTGTCGTCGTAAAGATATACGGCATTTACAAAAATGTCAATCAGTCTCTGTTTGTGTTCCTTCGTTTCCAAACTCATGCTCTGAATATGCTTGAGCCATAATACTAAGCCCTCTTTCGTGATGGTGGGCTTCTTCATTTCTTCCTTGATGAGCTTTAATTTAATCTCATCTCTCGTCTGCTCCAACTCAATCATTCTTTGTTTTGTGGTTGGAGTTATAATTCCTTCTTCTATTGCTCT